>NZ_JBEYVP010000024.1:0-180967 GCF_040644035.1 Streptomyces sp. NPDC047042
GGCCCCCCATACCCGCGCCCCACCCCCCCCACACCCAACCGGTCCCCCCCCTCTCGGGTTTTATTTAGTCCGGCGCCCGGTGCCCTCGGGCACCGGCCGCCTTCTCTTGTGTACCTAGCTACCCACTGCCTACCTCGGCGCTATTCCGCCGCCGCGATCAGCTCACGGCACTTCTTCACGTCCTCCGACATCTGCACGAGCAGCGCGTCCAGGGAGTCGAACTTCGCCTGGCCGCGCACGAACTCCAGGAAGTCGACGGCGACGTGCAGACCGTACAGATCGAGGCCCACCCGGTCGATGGCGTACGCCTCCACCGTCCGCTCCGTGCCGTCGAACTGCGGGTTCGTGCCGACGGAGATCGCGGCCGGCATCGCCTCGCCGTCCGCGTGCAGCCAGCCCGCGTACACACCGTCGGCCGGAATCGCGGTGTGCGGCAGCGTCTCGACGTTGGCCGTGGGGAAGCCGAGTTCGCGGCCTCGCTGGGCTCCCCGGACCACGACGCCCTCCACCCGGTGCGGGCGGCCGAGGATCTCGCGCGCGCCACCGAGGTCGCCCTCGCCGACGAGGCGCCGGGTGAGCGTGGACGAGAACGGCTCGCCGCCGCCCGCCTCGCCCGACACGAACAGGTCGACGACCTCGACCTCGAAGTCGTAGGTGCGGCCGAGTTCCGCCAGGAACTCCACGTTGCCGGCGGCCTTGTGACCGAACCGGAAGTTCGGGCCCTCGACGACCGCCCGGGCGTGCAGCTTGTCGACCAGGACCTTGACGACGAAGTCGGCCGGGGAGAGCTTCGAGAACTCCTTGGTGAACGGGAGGATCAGTACGGCGTCGACACCCAACTCGGCCATCAGTTCGGCGCGACGGTGGTGCGGGGCCAGCAGCGGCGGGTGGCTGCCGGGGCGCAGGACCTCGCTGGGGTGCGGGTCGAAGGTGACGACGACCGAGGGAATGCCCAGCTCACGAGCGCGGTCCACCGCGTGCCGGACGATCAGCTGGTGTCCGCGGTGGACTCCGTCGTAGGAGCCGATGGTGACGACGCTGCGTCCCCAGGCCTCGGGGATGTCCTCCAAGCCACGCCAGCGCTGCACTGTGACCGCTCCTCGTCGAACCCGTGTCCGTGTCTGCCTCTTACTCAGGCCTTCTCACGCAGGCCTTCTCACGCAGGTCTAAGGGTGCCATGCCGAGCGCGCCCCGCCCGCATCGGCATGGAGGCTGTGACAGGGCGCACGCGACCGATTGTCGACTGTCGCCTCGAATGTCGCCCCGGAGCGGGCCTCGGAACGTGGTCCGGAGCATGATCCGGGCGGAAACCAGGGGAAAATCAGGCGGGAACCAGGCGGGAATCAGGCATGACTGTGCGCGGACCAGGCGGGGGCCCGGACACCCGCCAGGTTCTCGATCATGCGGCGGGTGCTGGGGCCGACCACCGCCGCCCATTCCCCCGGGGTCTCGGTCAGCCAGCCCGCCACCAGCACCGCGAACCCGGGTACGCGTCTGCTCAGCTCGACCAGGAGGCAGTCGAAACGCGTCGCGCCGTCCGGTGTGCGGACGAGCAGCAGCCCGCAGCGGTGCACCAGCCCGCGGGTGCGCGCCTCGCCATGGCGGTGCGCGCCCTCCACGGTCGCCCTGAGCAGCGCGGTCAGGACGGTGGGGTCGTGCTCCTTGGCGAGGAGGGCTTCGAGGAGTTCATGCCGCAGGGGGTGTGAGGCGGGCGTCCCGGGCGCGGCGAGCACGGTCGCCAGGGCCGCGCGCACCGATGCGGGGCCGCCGTCGAGGAGACAGGTGATGAGGGGCAGGAGTACGGGCCGGACCGCGGGACCCCGGCCCAGGCGCCGGTCGACGTACTCGGCCATGTGCCCGGCGGTCTCCGGCCGACGGCCCACCACCTCCCCCACGAGGGCGGCGACCCGGCGGGCCAGGGCCGGGGTCGTCAGGTCGGCAAGGGTGTGCAGGGCGTCGTCGGCCGTCGGCCCGAGCAGCCTGGTCCGGAACGCGTCGAGGACCGGTTCCGGGTGGGTCGCGAGAGCCGCGCCCAGGGCGCTCGGCGGGAGATGCGGGTCACCGGACGTGAAGTGCCGCAACGCCTGCGGGAGATGACGGTCGCGGGTGTGTGGATCACGGACGAGGAGCGCGAGCGCACCGCCGTGCAGGGTGCAGTCTGCCGGGCGGGCGAGCAGCGCGAGGGCCGCGTAGCGCAGGAGGTCGCGGTCGGCCTCGGTGCGCGCATGAGGTGCGGCGCGCGGTGCGTACGCCATCGCCGCGACCCGCCGGGCCGGCCGCTCGTCGTGCGCCCATCGGTCCACGGCCCGACAGAGGGCGGACGGCTCCTCCTCGGCGAGCACGGCGAGGAGTTCGTCCCCGCGCCGGTGCCCGCTGTCGACGAGCACCTCGGTCAGATCGTCCAGGGCCCGGTGGCGGTGGGTGTGCAGCAGCGCCTGTGCCGCGGTCGCCACGGTCGCGTCCGGCATCGCGGGCAGCGGACGGTCGTCGTCGAACCAGCACGCGAGAAGCGGCTGCACGGCGGTGGGGTCGGCGGCGAGCAGGTCGGCCACGGCGTCCAGGTAGCGGGGCCGGTCGGACCGGTCCGGAGGGTCGTCGCCGGCGACCAGCCGGCGCAGGAGGTCGACACGGGTGGCTTCGGGGAGCGGGAGGGCGGTCCAGAAGGAGGGACCCCACTCCGGAGGCACCGGCCGGTTCTGTCGGCGGCAGCTCACGATGTGGTCGGCGAGGAGACGCAGGACATGGGTGTACGGGGTCGCGTCGGGGACCTGGCGGAGTACGTCGGTCAGGAGATGGATGGCCCACCAGGTGGAGGCCGTGGCGCGGGGCGCGGACCCGGGGTTCAGTGCCTGCACCAACTCCCGCAGCCGGTGCGCCAGTTCGGGGGCGCCGTGCTGGCGGGCGAGCAGCAGCATCGCCTGGACGACCGGCCCGATGCGGTGGTGCGGTACGGGGACGGGAGCCGTGTCCCTGTCCTTGCCGTTGTCCGGGCGGCGCCGGTGGACCAGGGCGTGCAGTGCCTCGTCCAGGTCCAGGTGCGTGCCCTGGATCCAGTCGGCGAGTTCCTCGTGGGCGAAGCGGTAGCCGGTGCCCGCGGGGACGAGGAGTCCCTCGGTGAGGACGGCGGAGGCCCAGCCCGTGCCGCCGCCCAGGCGGGCCGGGGCGGGGCCCCAGGGGAACACGGACTCGAAGGACGCGCGGTCCAACTCGCCCTGACCGGGGCCCAGGCTGCGCCGGGCGGCCTCGTGGACCTGGCCGGACACCCTGGCGGCGAGTCGGCGTACCGACGTGCCACGCAGGCCGTTCTCGACGGCGAGGCGGACGGCGATGCGCAGGCACATCAGGTCGAGGTAGGCGGTGAAGACGGTGTGGCGGTCGAGCCGGGGGGTGCGGGCGTCGGGGGCTTCGGGAAGTGCGGGCAGGGCGGCGCGGACTTCGGAGAGGAGACGGAGGGTGAGGGGGTGGCGGGCGTCCTGGGGCGTCAGGGCGGACGGAGGGATGGCGTAGCGGACTTGGGCCTGCCGTGCCTCGGCTTCGGTGAGGTCGGTGAGGAGGAGGTGGTGCGGAGGATGGGGCTGGGGGTGGGACTCGGGCTGGGGGTGGGACGGGGACTCGGGTTGGGGTGCGCGTTCGGATGCGCCCGCCGTCTGCTCCCAGTACTCCGGGCGGCAGGCCATCACCAGGCGGGCGTTCGTCTCGTGGAGCCAGGTCTGCGTCGCCCTTGTCCAGTCCTTGGCGCGGTGGGCCAGGAGCGGCGGCATCTCCTCCGGGCCGTCGAGGAGGAGCAGAAGGGGGCGGCCGGTCCGGTGGGCGAGGCGGGCCAGGCGTTCCGGGGTGATGTCGCCCAGGTCGGTGCCGTACGCACCCGACGCGGCCACGATCCGGGCCGCGCGGTCCAGTGCGCGGCGGGCCGCGTCCGCCACCGACGTGTCGTCGTCGCGCAGGTCGGCGCCGCGCAGCCACAGGGTGGGCGCCGGTTCCGTGTCCTGGTGGCGGCGGGCGGCGAGGGCCGCGAGTTCCGTCGTACGGCCGCTGCCCGGGGCCCCGACCAGGCCGAGGAGGACGGCCGGGGTCGCGCGTTCGACGGTGAACGCCTTCAACTCGCGGGCCAGTTCCGCCCGTTCGACCGGCTCGACCGCTCCCGCGTCCACACCGGCCGACGTACGCCCCATGAAGCCCGCCAGCGCGCCCGGCGGTCCGTCCGAGCCCACCGAGGTGGCCGTGAGTTCCAGGACGCCGGCGAGATTCAGGTCGGCGCCGTAGGCGGGCACCGTCGCCGCGTTGCGGGCGAGGAGGTCGGTGAGCGGGCCGAGGCCGCCCGGCTGCCGGTCGCGCAGCGGGAGGGCGAAACCGGCCGCCCGATGTCCGGCCGGTTCTCCCGGCGCCGCCGTGGGCTGCGGTGACAGGGCGGTGCCCAGGACGCCCAGCACCGCTCCCGTCGTACGGTCGAGCACCGGTCCCCCGGCCGCGCCGCCGCCCAGTCGCAGTGCGTCACTACCCGCAGTGCCGATGGCCAACTCGAGGGCGTCGGAGAGGAGATGGAAGCGGTCCGTTGCCGTGTACCTGACGTCCGTGGTGCCGAGCACGCGCGCCTCGCGCCAGCCGCCCGCCATGATCCGTACATACGTGCCGGTCGCGACCCGGTCCCTTACGGAGACGGGGAGCGGGTCCACCCGCAGGCCCTCGGTGTGTACGAGGGCCAGGCCGAGCGCCGGAAGAGGGGTGACCGCGTCCGCCGTCGACACCGCGCACGTACGGTCTGCGGCGCTGTGCAGGACCAGCCGGGCCAGGCCGTCGACCGCCTCGTGGCTGGTGATCAGCGTGCCGTGGTGGTCGGCGACGAAGCCCATGCCGCGTGGGCGTCCGGCCAGGTCACACACCCGGACGAGCGAATCGTCGGCAGCCTCCGCGGCCGCTTCGCCGTCCCGCTCCTTGGGCGCACCGGCCGACGGCCGACGGCCGCCCCCGGCGCGCGGGCCCCGTCCCGTCATCGTCGACCTCCCCGCCGAACACGCGAGCCTGCGTACGCACGCGTCTACGTCGACGGTAGGCAATCGATGATCAGCAGGACAGGGCGTGCGGCGAACGCGCCCCCTTCCGCCCCCTCAGTTCACTCCGAGCGCCTGCCCGGACGGGTGAATGAATCCTGAGGGGTGGATACACCTCTGGGTGGGGGAACCGAGGGGGAACCGTGGAGCGGCGGGAACGTGTCCCCGTGATCGCCGCTCCACGGCGCGGCAGCGGCAGGCTCAGACGAAGACCGCGAGGCTCTTCGCCTTGCCCTTCTCCTCCTCCACCAGGGCGAGGAACCGCCCGGCGGGATCGAACACGGCGACGGCGCCCGCGCCCGCGTACTCCTCGGGCATCTCCAGCCGTACACCGTTCGTCAGCAGGCGTGCCCGACGCTCGTCCACGTTCCAGCGCGGGAACGCGGCCGTGGCTGCCTCGCCGATCGGCATCACCGTCAGCTCCTGCTGCAACTGGTCGAGCGTCCGCGCCCCGTCCAGCTTGTACGGGCCGACCCGCGTCCGGCGCAGCGCGGTGAGGTGACCGCCGACCCCGAGATCGGCGCCCAGGTCCCGGGCCAGGGCGCGGATGTACGTGCCCGAGGAGCACACCACCGACACGACCAGGTCGAGTACGGGGGTCCCGTCGGCCGCGACCGCCTCCCGGACGTCGTACACCGCGAAGGACGAGACGGTGACCGGGCGGGCCGGGATCTCGAAGTCCTCGCCCTCACGGGCCCGTTTGTAGGAGCGCACGCCGTCGATCTTGATGGCGCTGACCTTGGACGGCACCTGCATGATGCGGCCGGTCAGCTTGGCGACGCCGGCGTCGATGCCCTCGCGGGTGACCGCGGAGGCGTCGGTGGAGGAGGTGATCTCCCCCTCGGCGTCGTCGGTGAGCGTGTTCTGGCCGAGGCGGACGGTGCCCAGGTACTCCTTCTCTGTCAGCGCCAGATGGCCGAGCAGCTTGGTCGCCCGCTCCACCCCGAGGACGAGCACGCCCGTGGCCATGGGGTCGAGGGTGCCGGCGTGTCCGACGCGGCGGGTCCTGGCGATCCCGCGCATCTTGGCGACGACGTCGTGCGAAGTGAAGCCCGACGGCTTGTCGACAATGACAAGACCGTCGGGCGTCCTGGTGTTCTTCTGCGTCATTCGGCGGTGTCGTCCTCGTCGTCCGGCTTCTTGTACGGGTCCGCGTCACCGGCGAACGCGGCGCCCGCGGACGCCTGGCGCACCTGTGCGTCGGAGGCACGGGCCTTGTCGAGGAGGTCCTCGATGTTCTTGGCCGTGTCCGGGAGGGCGTCCGCGACGAAGGTCAGGGTCGGCGTGAACTTCACACCCGCGGCCTGGCCGACCGCGGAGCGCAGAACGCCCTTGGCGCTCTCCAGACCGGCGGCCGCGGCTGCCCGCTCCTCCTCGCCCCCGTACACCGTGTAGAAGACGGTCGCCTCCCGGAGGTCCCCGGTGACCCGGGTGTCCGTGATGGTGACCTGGGTGCCGAGCCGCGGGTCCTTGATCCCGCGCAGCAGCTTCTGGGCCACCACCTCTCGGATGAGGTCAGCCAACCTCTTCGCCCGCGCGTTGTCGGCCACTGGTCCGTCTCCCGTTCTTTCTGTTCTGCGTTTTCGGTCGTTCGTCCGTGCTGGGCACCGGCGCTAGTCGTCCTCGCCGTGGAGGCGCCGTCGTACGGACAGCAGTTCCACTTCGGGGCGGGCGGCGACCAGTCGCTCGCACTGGTCCAGCACATCGGTGATGTGCTCCGTGTCCCCTGCCACCACCGCCAGGCCGATGCCGGCTCTGCGGTGCAGGTCCAGGTGCTCGACCTCGGCCGCGCTCACCGCGTACTTGCGCTGCAGTTCGGCGACGATCGGGCGGACGACGGAGCGCTTCTCCTTCAGCGAGCGTACGTCGCCGAGCAGGAGGTCGAAGGACAGAGTCCCCACGTACATGTGTGTATCCGGATGACCCGCCGGTGCGGGATCGATGGCCCCGCCGACGGTGTGGGCGGGGACATCGAGAACGGTACAGCGTGTGGGCCGGTGGCTCGACGGGATTGTTCCTCGCCCCCGCCGCCCCTACCCGTCCCATCCCTGGGGGCTGCGCCCCCAGACCCCCCTTTCGCGCTGAAAGCGCTCGTCCTCAAACGCCGGACGGGCTGAAAATCAGCCCCTCCGGCGTTTGAGGACAAGGTTCGTTCAGCCCCAGCCGGCCGACGGGGACCTCTCCCTGTCGGCCAGCTACCGCTTAGCCGCGCGGCTTCTCGCGCATCTCGTAGGTCGCGATGACGTCGTCGACCTTGATGTCGTTGAAGTTGCCGAGGTTGATACCGCCCTCGAACCCTTCGCGGATCTCGGTGACGTCGTCCTTGAAGCGACGCAGACCGGAGATGGTGAGGCTCTCCGCGATGACCTTGCCATCGCGCAGCAACCGCGCCTTGGTGTTGCGCTTGACCTCGCCGGAGCGGACCAGCACACCGGCGATGTTGCCCAGCTTGGACGAGCGGAAGACCTCGCGGATCTCCGCCGTACCGAGCTCGACCTCTTCGTACTCCGGCTTGAGCATGCCCTTGAGGGCCGCCTCGATCTCCTCGATGGCCTGGTAGATCACCGAGTAGTAGCGGACGTCGACGCCCTCGCGCTCCGCCATCTGCGCCGCGCGGCCCGCAGCGCGGACGTTGAAGCCGATGACGATGGCGTCGGAGCCGGTCGCCAGGTCGATGTCCGACTCGGTGACCGCACCCACACCGCGGTGCAGGACGCGGATGTCGACCTCGTCGCCGACGTCGAGCTGGAGCAGCGAGGACTCGAGAGCCTCCACCGAACCGGACGCGTCGCCCTTGATGATGAGGTTGAGTTCCTGCACCAGACCGGCCTTGAGGGCCTCGTCCAGGTTCTCCAGGGAGAACCGGACACCCCGGCGGGCGAAGTTGGCGTTGCGCTCGCGCGCCGCCCGCTTCTCTGCGATCTGACGCGCCGTACGGTCCTCGTCGACGACCAGGAAGTTGTCGCCGGCGCCCGGGACGTTGGTGAGACCCAACACCAGGACGGGGGTCGACGGGGTCGCTTCCTCGACGTTGTTGCCGTTGTCGTCGAGCATGGCCCGGACTCGGCCGTACGCGTCGCCGACCACCATCGTGTCGCCGATGCGCAGCGTGCCGCGCTGGACCAGGACCGTCGAGACGGCACCGCGGCCACGGTCGAGGTGGGACTCGATCGCGATGCCCTGCGCGTCCTGCTCCGGGTTGGCCCGCAGGTCGAGCGAGGCGTCCGCGGTGAGGACCACGGCCTCCAGTAGGGCGTCGATGTTGAGGCCCTGCTTGGCGGAGATGTCGACGAACATCGTGTCGCCGCCGTACTCCTCGGCCACCAGACCGAACTCGGTGAGCTGACCGCGCACCTTGGTCGGGTCGGCGCCCTCGACGTCGATCTTGTTGACCGCGACCACGATCGGCACGTCGGCCGCCTTGGCGTGGTTCAGCGCCTCGATCGTCTGTGGCATCACACCGTCGTTGGCCGCCACCACGAGGATCGCGATGTCGGTCGACTTGGCACCACGGGCACGCATGGCGGTGAACGCCTCGTGACCCGGGGTGTCGATGAAGGTGATCTTGCGCTCTTCGTCGTTGACCTGGGTCGTGACCTGGTACGCACCGATGTGCTGGGTGATACCGCCGGCCTCGCCCGCGACGACGTTCGTCTTGCGGATGGTGTCGAGGAGGCGGGTCTTACCGTGGTCGACGTGACCCATGACGGTCACGACCGGCGGACGCGCGACGAGGAACTCCTCGCCACCCTCGTCCTCGCCGAACTCGATGTCGAAGGACTCGAGCAGCTCGCGGTCCTCCTCCTCCGGGCTGACGATCTCGAGGACGAAGTTCATCTCGTCCGCGAGGAGCCTCAGCGTCTCGTCGGAGACGGACTGCGTGGCGGTGACCATCTCGCCGAGGTTCATCATCACGCCGACGAGCGACGCCGGGTTGGCGCCGATCTTCTCGGCGAAGTCGGTCAGGGAAGCACCACGCGACAGGCGGACGGACTGTCCGTTGCCGCGAGGCAGCATGACGCCGCCGACCGACGGGGCCTGCATGGCCTCGTACTCCTGGCGCCTCTGCCGCTTCGACTTGCGACCACGACGCGCGGGACCACCGGGACGACCGAAGGCGCCCTGCGTGCCACCACGGCCACCCGGACCACCGGGACGACCGCCGAAGCCGGGACGACCGCCGCCGCCACCGCCGGGACCACCGGGACGGCCGGCGAAGCCGCCGCCACCGCCACCACCGGGACCGGCCGGACGACCGGCGAAGCCGCCACCGCCGCCACCGGGACGACCGGCGAAGCCGCCGCCGCCACCGGGACGACCGCCGCCACCGCCGGGACCGCCCGGACGACCGCCGCCGCCACCGGGACCGCGGCCACCGGGGCCACCACCGGGACGGGGGCTGCCGGCAGCGGGACGCTGCGGCATCATGCCGGGGTTGGGACGGTTACCGCCGGGGCCGCCACCGGGACGCGGAGCGCCACCGGGACCACCCTGCGGACGGGGCATGCCGCCCGGGGTCGGACGGGCGCCGCCCGGACCCTGGGGACGGGGAGCACCCTGGCCGCCGCCCGCACCCTGCGGACGCGGACCGCCGGCGCTGGGAGCGCCACCGGGGCCACCCTGGCCGCCGGGACGCGGGGCGCCCTGCGGACGGGGCGACTGGGGACGCGCCATGCCGGTGGAACCACCGGACGTGAAGGGGTTGTTGCCCGGACGCGGACCCGCGGGACGGGCACCGCCGGGACGCGGGGCGGCCTGGCCACCCGGACGCGGGGCGCCCGGACGCTCGGCACGGCCCTGGCCGCGGTCCTGACCCTGGCCCTGGCCCTGGCCGGGACCCGAGGGACGGGCACCGGGACGCGGGGCGCCGGGACGGGCACCGCTGCTGGGACGCGGGGCCTGTGCGGCGGCCGGAGTGACCGGGGCCGACGGCGGAGCGGTGAACTCCGGCGTGGTCGGCGCCGCGGGGGCCGGCCTCGGCGCGGGCCGGGGACCCGGCGTCGGACGCGAGCCCTGAGGGGCAGGCGTGACGGGGGTGACCGGCGCGCTCGGTGCGGCGGGCGCCGCCGGGCGCTCGGCCGCGGCGGGCTTGGGGGCCGGCGGCCGCGGGGCAGCCGGACGGGCCGACTGCGCCGGGGAGGGCGCGCCGGGCTTGGGGGCAGGCTTGCGCGGGGCGCCGGGCTTGGCGCTGCTGCCACCCTGGAAGGCGTCTGTCAACTTGCGTACTACGGGCGCCTCGATCGTCGAGGATGCCGATCGGACGAATTCACCGAGTTCCTGGAGCTTGGCCATGACAGCCTTGCTCTCCACCCCGAACTCCTTGGCGAGTTCGTATACCCGGACCTTAGCCACTTCGCTCCTTTTAGGTCCGGGTTGCGGCCGGACCGTCGCTACTTCATGGGCGTACTCATCGCGTGCTCATCGAGTGCTCATCGCAATCTCGACCTACTTCCAACTCGCGGGGGTACCAGAGCCGCACGGGGTTCCGCGCGACGCGTCCTACGGTGTTGCCTGCTCGACGTACTGGCGCAACGCCACGGTGTCGAGCACTCCCTGGGCACGCAGTGCCCGTGGGAACGCCCGGCGGCGTACCGCCAGGTCGAGACAGACCACGGCGGGGTGCACGTACGCACCCCGGCCGGGCAGCGTACCGCGATGATCAGGGACACATTCGCCCTCGACCGCCACGATGCGCAGCAGATCCTTCTTGGCCGCTCGCTCCCGACACCCCACACAGGTGCGTTCAGGGCATACGCGGGCACGCGTCCGGCCAGACACTCCTAAGTCTACCTCCCCGCAGCGACCTCACCCATTTGAGGCAAGAATCGAACGGTTGTTGTCGTGATCTCAGCCACCTGCGGCTTGGATCTATTCCCCCGCTAGTCCCGGGACCGTCCGCCAGGCCTCTCGGCAGCCCTCTCATCAGCCCTTTCGGGCTGCCTGTCGGACTGCTGATCGGACGGCTGCTCGGTGTCCGGACGGATGTCGATCCGCCAGCCGGTGAGCCTGGCCGCGAGCCGGGCGTTCTGGCCTTCCTTGCCGATCGCCAGCGACAGCTGGTAGTCGGGGACCGTCACGCGCGCGGAGCGGGCCGCGAGGTCGACGACCTCCACCTTGTTGACCCGGGCGGGTGACAGCGCGTTCGCCACCATGTCGGCCGGGTCGTCCGACCAGTCGACGATGTCGATCTTCTCGCCGTTCAGTTCCGCCATGACGCTGCGCACCCGGCTGCCCATGGGACCGATGCAGGCCCCCTTGGCGTTCAGGCCGCTGCGCGTCGACCGTACGGCGATCTTCGTGCGGTGACCGGCCTCACGCGCGATGGCCGTGATCTCCACGGAACCGTCGGCGATCTCGGGCACCTCCAGCGCGAAGAGCTTCTTCACGAGGTTGGGGTGCGTGCGCGAGAGGGTGACGGACGGACCGCGCACGCCCTTCGCCACTCGTACGACGTACGACCGCAGCCGCAGCCCGTGCTGGTAGGTCTCGCCGGGGACCTGCTCCTGCACCGGCAGGATGGCCTCCAGCTTGCCGATGTCGACCAGCACGTTCTTCGGGTCGCGGCCCTGCTGGACGACACCGGTGACGATGTCGCCCTCGCGGCCCGCGTACTCGCCGAGCGTCGCGTCGTCCTCGGCGTCGCGCAGGCGTTGCAGGATGACCTGCTTGGCGGTGGTGGCGGCGATCCGGCCGAAGTCCGACGGAGTGTCGTCGAACTCGCGTGCCTCCTGCCCCTCCTCCAGCTCCTGGGGGTCCTCCTTCGCCCACACGGTCACATGACCGGTCTCCCGGTCGAGCTTCACGCGCGCGTGGCGGCGGCTTCCCTCGGTGCGGTGGTAGGCGATGAGGAGGGCCGACTCGATCGCTTCGACCAGCAGGTCGAAGGAGATCTCCTTCTCCCGCACCAAGCCCCGCAGGGCACTCATGTCGATGTCCACGGCTACGCCTCCTCCTCTTCCGTCATGTCTTCCTGCTTGCCCTTGCGGTTGAACTCGACCTGGACGCGGGCCTTGTCGATGTCGTCGAAGGCGAGCCTGCGGGCGGTGGCCTTGCGGCCCTTCACGCCCGGTACCTCGAGGTCCACGCCCGCGTCGTCCACGGTCAGGATCCTGGCGACCACTTCGCCGCCGCCCTCGGTGAGCTGGAACCTCACCAGCCGGTCCACGGCACGTACGTAGTGCCGGTGCTCGGTGAGCGCGCGCTCGGCGCCGGGGGTGCCGACCTCCAGGGTGTACTCCCCCGCGCCCATCGCGTCGGTCTCGTCGAGCTTCGCCGAGAGCGCACGGCTCACATCGGCGACCGCGTCCAGATCGGCACCGTCGTCGGAATCGACGACGACCCTCAGCACTCTCTTGCGCCCGACGGACTCCACTGCGATCTCTTCGAGATCGAGACCCTGCGAGCTGACGAGCGGCTCCAGGAGCTCTCGAAGCCTCTCGCTCTGGGTGGTGCTCATCCGGGTGACTCCTCGGCCGCGTGTGCTGTTGTGGGTAGGTCGTGTGTCAGGTCAAAGGGTATCCGGTCCCGGAGGGTGTTGCCGTCCACGGGAACACCGGCCCTCGCCCGGCTGCGCCGGTGGCGGGTGGCGGGTCGGGGCGCGGGTACGGTGATCACGGGCGTGCCGCCCATCCCTGGTGTTCCGTTCGTACGAGCCCTGCGAGGACGTCTGCCGTGCCGTTCCCCCCGCCGTCGCACACTCCGCCGGGAACCCCTCCTGGTCCGCGCCGAAGGACCCTGCTCGCCTCGGCCGCGGGCGCCGCCCTCCTCGTGGGCTGCTCCGCCGAGCCCGACACGGACGCCACGAGCGCCGGCAGTCCGTCGGTCGCCGAACGCACACGCGCGCGTGCGGCTCAGGACAGCGCGGGTCTCGTACGGCAGTACGACACGGCGATCGCCGCGTTCCCGGTGCTGGCGGAGCGGCTGTCGGAGCTGCGGGCGGAGGTCGTGCGCCACGCGGAGGTGCTCGGGGGCGCCAGGCAGACGCAGACGCCCACGCCCTCGCCGGTGTCGCCGTCCGCGTCGCCCACGGCTGCCGCTTCGGCTTCGGCTTCCGCTGCTGCGGCTCCGACTAGCGAGCGGGACGCTCTCGCCGGGCTCGCCGCCGCCGAACGGACGCTTGTGGACCGGCGTATGAAGGCGCTGCTCGATGTGCCCGGGGAGCTGGCGCGGCTGCTGGCCTCGGTCGCGGCTGCCGGGGCCGCGCATGTGTATCTGCTGACGGAGGGCGTGAAGTGAGCGGGGCTGGTTTTCAGGGGGCGGAGAAGACACGGAAGGCGGAGGAGGACGCCGGTGAACTGACCGCGCTCCAGGCCGCCTTGGGCGCCGAGCACGCGGCGGTGTACGGGTACGGGGTTGTCGGCGGGCTGATCGGCGAGGACCGCCGGGGCGAGGCACGGGCCGCGTACGACGCCCATCGGGCCCGGCGCGACGAGCTGGCGCGCGCGGTGCGGGCCCTCGGGGGTACGCCGGTCGCGGCGGCCGCCGGGTACGCGCTGCCGTTTGCCGTGTCGGACTCCGACGCCGCCGTCCGTCTCGCCGCCGAGCTCGAGGAGCGGGTCGCCGGGGTGTACTCCGACCTGGTCCGGGCGACCGGGGGCGAGCGGCGCCGGACGGGTGCCGAGGGGCTGCGGGAGGCCGCGGTGCGGGCGGTGCGCTGGCGGGGTGGGAGCGTACCCTTCCCTGGTCTCGCCGAGCGGGCCGGCGCCGCGTCGGCACCGGGCACGGCGTCGGCGACACCCACGGCGTAGCCCGTACCGCGTACCGCGCACCGGAAGGAACGACTCGCGCATGGCTTTCGAACCGCCGCCCCGTCTGGTGAGGGCGCTCGGCGAGACGGTACCGGACGGTGACGACTGGCTGGCGCGGCTGCCCGTGGTGGCCCAACAGGCCGTGGATCTACGCGTGTTGAGCGTGGAGCGGGTGCAGGTTCCGGGCGGTCGCAGCAGTCTGGTCGTACTGGTGCGACGGGCTGACGGCACGCCCGCCGTCCTGAAGCTCGCGCCGCGCCGGGCCCGGCCGGAGAGCGAGCGGGCGGCGCTCGCGCACTGGGGTGGGGCGGGCGCGGTGCAGTTGCTGGAGTCGTCCGCCGGTTCCGCCGGTTCCGCCGGTGGTACCGGTTCCGCCGACGAGGGTGTGCTGCTGCTCGAACGGCTGCATCCGGATGTGTCGGTGCGGTCGCTGCCCGAGGCGAAGGCGCTGCTCGAGGCGGCGGGGGCACTGCGGCGGCTGTGGGTGGAGCCTCCGGCGGGCTCGGCGGCGGTGTTCGAGACGGTGGCCGCGCGGACCGGGCGGCAGGCCGAGGCGATGTCGGCGAGTGCGGGTGTGGACGCGCAGGTGGAGTCACTGGTCGGGGCTGCGCTGGCCGCGCGCGCGGAGTTGCTGGTGGCGCCGCCCGAGGCGCGGTTGCTGCATGGGACGTTCCGACAGAGCAAGGTGCTGGCGGCGGAGCGGGTGCCGTGGCTGGCGGTGGGACCGGATCCGGTGGTCGGGGAGTGCGCGTTCGATTTGGCGCGGCTGGTGCGGGACCGGGTGGAGGATCTGATCGCGTCGCCGTCGGGGGCGGCGATCACTCGGCGGCGGGTGAGGCGGCTGGCGGAGTCGCTGGATGTGGATCAGGAGCGGTTGCGGGGGTGGACGTTGTTCCGGGCGGTGGAGTCGGGGGTGCGGGCGCTTCGGGTGGGGCGGGTGCGGGATGCGGAGTTGTTGTTGGAGTTTGCTGGGTGGCTTTGAGGAAGCGGGGCGGTTTCGGGTGCCGGTGGGTGGGGGGTTTCGCGCAGTTCCCCGCGCCCCTGAATCAGCCGGTGCGTACTCGGGTGCCGGTGGGTGGGGGGTTTCGCGCAGTTCCCCGCGCCCCTGAATCAGCCGGTGCGTACTCGGGTGCGGGGTGGTGGGGGCTTGGCGCGCAGTTCCCCGCGCCCCTGGGGGGCGGCTCCACCTGGGGTGGGACGTGGTCCCAGGCCGTGGGGGGACGGCCTGGGAGGTGGGGGGTCAGGTGGTGGTCAGGCGGGTGATTGCTTCCTCTACCGTCAGTTCCTCGCGTTCGCCCGTGCGGCGGTCCTTCAGTTCGAGGATGTTTTCGGCTGAACGGCGGCCTGCCACCAGGATCTTCGGTACGCCGATCAGTTCCGCGTCCGTGAACTTGACGCCCGGGGAGACGCCGGCGCGGTCGTCGACCAGGACGCGGGCGCCGGCCGCGGCCAGCTTGTCGGAGACCTCGAGGGCCAGTTCGGTCTGGAGGGCCTTGCCGGCGGCGACCACGTGGACGTCGGCCGGGGCGATCTCCTTGGGCCAGCACAGGCCCTGCTCGTCGGCGTGCTGCTCGGCGAGGGCCGCGACCGCGCGGGAGACGCCGATGCCGTACGACCCCATGGTCACGCGGACGGGCTTGCCCTGCTGGCCGAGGACGTCGAGGCTGAGGGCGTCGGCGTACTTGCGGCCGAGCTGGAAGATGTGGCCGATCTCGATGGCACGGTCCAGCTTGAGGCCGGTGCCGCAGACCGGGCAGGGGTCGCCTTCCTGGACCACGACGGAGTCGATGTACTCGTCGACCTCGAAGTCACGGCCGACGACGACGTTCTTCGCGTGCAGGCCGTCCTTGTTGGCGCCGGTGATCCACGCGGTGCCGGGCGCGACGCGCGGATCGGCGAAGTAGCGGACCTTCTCCAGGCCCTGCGGGCCCACGTAACCCCGTACGAGGTCGTCGCGGCCCGTGAAGTCCTCGGCGGTGACGAGTTCCACGGCGGCGGGCGCGAAGTGGGCCTCGACCTTGTCCAGGTCGACCTCACGGTCGCCGGGGACGCCGATCGCGACGATCTCGCCGTCCACCTTGATCAGGAGGTTCTTGAGCGTGGCGGAGGCGGCCACGTTCAGATACGCGGCGAGCGTCTCGATGGTCGGGGTCTCGGGGGTGGGGATCTCTTCGAGGGCGGGGACGGCCGAACCGTCGACCGGCTGGAGCGCGTACGTGATCGCCTCGGTGTTGGCGGCGTAGTCGCAGTTGGGGCAGTCGGCGAAGGTGTCCTCGCCCGCCGCGGCGGGGGCGAGGAACTCCTCGGACTTGGAGCCGCCCATCGCGCCGGCGGTGGCCGCGCAGATGCGGTAGTCGAGGCCGAGACGGGCGAAGATCTTCTGGTACGCCTCGCGGTGCAGGGCGTACGACTGGGCCAGCCCCTCGTCCTCCAGGTCGAAGGAGTAGGAGTCCTTCATCAGGAACTCGCGGCCGCGCAGGATGCCGGCGCGCGGGCGGGCCTCGTCGCGGTACTTGTTCTGGATCTGGTAGAGGATCACGGGCAGGTCCTTGTAGGACGAGCACTGGTCCTTGACCAGGAGGGTGAAGATCTCCTCGTGGGTGGGGCCGAGGAGGTAGTCGCCGCCCTTGCGGTCGTTGAGACGGAACAGCTCGGGGCCGTACTCCTGCCAGCGGCCGGTCGCCTCGTAGGGCTCCCTCGGCAGCAGGGCGGGCAGCGTGACCTCCTGGGCGCCGATGGCGTCCATCTCCTCGCGGACGACGCGCTCGACATTGGCCAGGACCTTCTTGCCGAGCGGCAGCCAGGACCACAGACCGGCGGCCGTACGGCGCACATAACCGGCCCTGACCAGCAGTTTGTGGCTGAGCACCTCGGCGTCGGCCGGGTCGTCACGCAGTGTCTTGACCATCAAACGGGACATGCGCTGGACCTGGGCCTGGGCCATGATTCTCGACTCCTGCTGCGTAAGGGTGATGGCAGGAGGTTAGCCGGGGGGTGCGGGGCGGTGGAAATCGGTTATCCGCGGGGACACCCCTCAGCGGCGGCGCAACGGCAGGGGGGCGCCCATCACGGCGTACGGCTTCGGGGCGCTGGGGAAGAGCACCTGGCGGGCCAGGTCCTCGTAGCCGAGGGAGTGGTAGAGGCCGCGGGCCGGGCTGTCGGTGTCGATCGCGGAGAGGATCGAGCGCGGTTCGGCCGCGCCGTCGGTGATGGTGGTGATGAGGGCGCGGCCGACGCCGATGTTCTGGTAGGTCGGGTGAACGTGCAGTTCGGTGATCACGAAGGAGTCGTCGAGCCAGGCGTCGTGGCCCTGCCTGCGCAGATAGGGCTCGACGACGGTGGACCACCAGTGCGTGCGGTCGTTGGGCATGCCGTAGACGAACCCGGCGAGCCGTCCCTCGGGGGTGGTCGCGCCGAGCGCGCGGGCACCGGGATAGGTCATGTGCCGCAGAACGATCTGCCGGCGTACGGCGACCTCGTCGGCGCCGAGTCCGAACGCCACCGCCTGGACGGCCAGCGCCTCGTCGACCCGGGCGGCGAGGTCGAGGGGGCCTACGACCACGTCGTGGCGGTGGGGGTGACGGTGGCCCTGACCGGGGAAGCGCGGCATGTCGGGAGACTACAGGGGGTGCGGAGGCCGTTCGGCGGGGGCGGGCGGATGTGGCTGAGCCTCGCCCCCGGGGTCGCACGACCAACGGCCGCCGTTTCAGAACAGGACGCTCATGAACGCGCCGACCTCCTGGAAGCCCACCTTCAGATACGTCCGGCGGGCAGGGGTGTTGAAGTCGTTCACATACAGGCTGACCACCGGGGCCACGTCCGCGAGGGCGTAGCGCAGTACGGCGGCCATGCCGGGGGCCGCGAGGCCCATGCCCCGGTACTCGGGGGCCACCCAGACGCCCTGGATCTGGCAGGCCTGCGAGGTCGCGGCGCCGATCTCGGCCTTGAAGGCGACCCTGCCGTGCTCGTCGAGGCGGGCGAAGGAGCGGCCGGAGCCGACCAGTTCGGCGACCCTGGCCTGATAGAGGAGGCCGCCGTCACCGGCGAGTGGCGAGATTCCGACCTCCTCGGTGAACATCGCCACGCACGCCGGCATGATCGTCTCCATCTCGTCCTTGCGGATACGGCGGACGTACGGATCCGGGGCGACGAGGGCCGGGTCGGGGAGCCGGTCGGTGACCATCAGGGGCTGGTGGCGGCGGACTTCGCGGGCGGGGCCCCAGCTCGGTTCGAGCAGCCGCCACAGCTGGGTGGTGGCTTCGGCGGGGCCGACGATGGAGGAGCAGCGGCGGCCGGCTCGCCTGGCGCGGTCGGCGAAGGCGCGTACGGCTCGGGGGGTGGCGCAGATCGGGACGAGGTTGGCGCCCGCGTAGCAGAGGCTCGTGAGCATGCCGTCCTCGTACCAGCCCCACATCTCGCCGCCGAGGCGCCAGGGGTCGAGGCCGGCTACCTGGACACGGGAGGTCACGAAGGCGTTCGCGACCGGCTCGCGGCCGAGGACGGCGAGTGCGGCGTCCAGGTCGCCGGGTTCGAGCACCCGGGAGGTGGTCTGCGTCAACACGTGCGGGGCCTCACCAATGCGGTCTGCTAGATCTCCGCACTGTACCTGCGGAAGCTGGGCGGCGTCGTGCTGTGGGTGATGCCGCTTGCTTGTGCGTGACCGTTGGCTTGGGTGGCCGGCCCTGAACGGGCCTTGTCCTCAATCGCCGGACGGGCTGGTTGGTCAGCTCCTCCGGCGTTTGAGAAGCGGGGGTTCGATCAGCCCGCCACGGCCACCGAAGGTTCGCCGGAAGCGATTCCGTCCGCCTCCATCTGTTCGGCGATCTTCAGGGCCTCCTCGATCAGGGTCTCCACGATCTTCGACTCGGGGACGGTCTTGATGACCTCGCCCTTCACGAAGATCTGGCCCTTGCCGTTGCCGGAGGCGACGCCGAGGTCCGCCTCCCGCGCCTCGCCGGGGCCGTTCACCACGCAGCCCATGACCGCGACGCGCAGCGGGACCTCCATGCCCTCGAGGCCCGCCGTGACCTCCTCGGCAAGCTTGTAGACGTCGACCTGGGCTCGGCCGCAGGAGGGGCAGGAGACGATCTCCAGGCCGCGCTGGCGGAGGTTCAGCGACTCCAGGATCTGGTTGCCGACCTTGATCTCCTCGACCGGCGGCGCGGACAGCGAGACGCGGATCGTGTCGCCGATGCCCTCGCTGAGGAGCGCGCCGAAGGCGACCGCCGACTTGATGGTGCCCTGGAAGGCGGGACCGGCCTCGGTGACTCCCAGGTGGAGCGGGTAGTCGCAGGCCTCCGCGAGCTGCCGGTAGGCGTTGACCATGATCACCGGGTCGTTGTGCTTGACCGAGATCTTGATGTCCCGGAAGTCGTGCTCCTCGAACAGCGACGCCTCCCACAGCGCCGACTCGACGAGCGCCTCGGGGGTTGCCCTGCCGTACTTCTGGAGCAGCCGCTTGTCGAGCGAACCGGCGTTGACGCCGATGCGGATCGGCGTGCCGTGGTCCTTGGCAGCGCGCGCGATCTCCTTGACCTGGTCGTCGAACTGCTTGATGTTGCCGGGGTTCACGCGCACGGCGGCGCAGCCGGCCTCGATCGCGGCGAACACGTACTTCGGCTGGAAGTGGATGTCCGCGATCACGGGGATCTGCGACTTGCGCGCGATGGTCGCGAGCGCGTCCGCGTCGTCCTGAGTGGGGCACGCGACGCGGACGATCTGGCAGCCGGACGCGGTGAGTTCGGCGATCTGCTGGAGCGTGGCGCCGATGTCCGACGTACGCGTCGTCGTCATCGACTGCACCGACACCGGGGCGTCGCCGCCCACGGCCACCGAACCGACCTGGATCTGTCGGCTCTTGCGGCGTTCGGCGAGCTTCGTCGGAACGGACGGCATGCCGAGAGAAATCGCAGTCATCTGCTGTGCAACCCCAAGTTGTGGTTCAAGGTCCGGTCCCGGGAAACAGCGGGCTCCAGGCTTCGAGATTACGGCACGTGCCCAGGCCCGGGCACATCCCGCACGTAAACCCACTCATTGGGGATAGCAATGGGGACAGCAATGGGAACGGCCGGGCGCGGTGAGGTTCTCCCACCGTGCCCGGCCGTCGCTGTCGCCACAGTGAACGTCAGAGCGAACATCACTGCGAACGTCTCCGTGACCGCCGTATGTCTACGAGATGCGCACCGGGTTGACCACGTCCGCCACCAGGACCAGGAGCGTGAAGCAGATGAAGATTCCCGCCACCACATAGGCGACCGGCATCAGCTTCGCCACGTCGAACGGGCCCGGGTCCGGGCGCTTGAGCACCTTCGCCGTGTTCCGGCGCAGCGACTCCCACAGGGCGCCCGCGACATGGCCGCCGTCGAGGGGCAGCAGCGGGAGCATGTTGAAGAGGAACAGGGACAGGTTGAAGCCCGCCACCAGCATCAACGCCATCGCCAGTTGCTGGGTGGGCGGGATGTCCAGGGTGAAGATCTCGCCGCCCACGCGGGCCGCGCCGACCACGCCCATCGGGGAGTCCGGCGCGCGTTCGCCGCCGTCGAAGGCCGCGTTCCACAGGGCGGGGATCTTGCCGGGCAGGCTCGCGATGGAGTCGACGGCCTCGCCCATCCGGTCGCCCATCCAGGTCAGCGAGTCGCCGAAGTCCTGGCGGACGATGCCGGTGGCCGCGCTGAAGCCGAGGAAGCCGGCCGTGACGTACTTGCCCTGGACGATCTGGCCGCTGGAGTCCTTCTTCGCGACCTGGTTCGTGGCGATCTTCGCGTGGAGGGTGACCTCCTCGCCCTTGCGGTCGACGACGATCGCCACCTCCTTGCCGGGGTTGGCGCGGATCTCGTCCGACAGCTTGTTCCAGGTGTCGACCTGGACCCCGCCGAAGGAGAGGATCTTGTCCCCCGCCTTGAGGCCGGCCGCCGCGGCCGGGGAGGCAGCGTCGGTCTTGCGGCAGTCGTCGCGGCCCTCGCTCTGGGCGATGACGCACTGGGAGACCGAGCTGACGCTGGTGGTCTGCTGCGAGACGCCGAAGCCCATGAGGACGGTCAGGAACAGGCCCACCGCGAGGATCAGGTTCATGAACGGGCCCGCGAACATCACGATGACGCGTTTCCACGGCTTGCGCGTGTAGAACAGGCGCTTCTCGTCACCCGGCAGCAGTTCCTCGTAGGACTGGGCGCGCGCGTCCTCGATCATGCCGCGCCAGGGGGAGGTCGAGCGGGCCTCTATGCGGCCGTCCGCGCCCGGCGGGAACATGCCGATCATGCGGATGTAGCCGCCGAACGGGATCGCCTTGATGCCGTACTCGGTCTCGCCCTTCTGGCGGGACCAGATCGTCGGGCCGAAGCCGACCATGTACTGCGGTACGCGGATGCCGAACAGCTTCGCCGTGGACAGATGCCCCAGCTCGTGCCAGGCGATCGACACCAGCAGGCCGATCACGAAGACGACTATGCCGAGGATCATCATCAGTGCCGTCATGCACGGGCCTCCGCCGCTTGCTGTGCGTTCGCTTGCTGTGCGCTCGCTTGCTGGGTCATCTCTCGCTGTGTCTTCGTCCGCTGTGTCAGTTCCCGGGTCCTCGTCCGTGCCCAGGTCTCCGCCTCAAGGACGTCCGCCACGGTCAGGGAAGTTCCCGTACGGGGTGTGCCGTGCTCCTCGACGACCCTGGTCACGGTCTCCATGATTCCGTTGAAGGGCAGTGCGCCGCCGCGGAACGCCTCCACGCACTCCTCGTTCGCCGCATTGAACACCGCGGGGGCCGTGCCCGCGAGCTGCCCGACGTGCCGGGCGAGGCCGACCGCCGGGAAGGCCTCCGTGTCCAGCGGGAAGAACTCCCACGTCGACGCCTTGCTCCAGTCGAAGGTGGGGGCCGCGTCGGGAACCCGCTCCGGCCAGCCCAGGCCGATGGCGATGGGGCCGCGCATGTCGGGGGGCGTGGCCTGCGCCAGTGTCGATCCGTCCGTGAACTCAACCATCGAGTGGACATACGACTGCGGGTGCACGACCACCTCAATGCGGTCGAAGGGAATGTCGTAGAGAAGGTGTGCCTCGATCACCTCCAGGCCCTTGTTGACGAGCGTCGCGGAGTTGATCGTGATCACCGGGCCCATCGCCCAGGTGGGGTGCGCGAGCGCGTCCGCCACCGTCACATCGGCCAGCTGCGCCTTCGTACGGCCGCGGAAGGGGCCGCCGGACGCCGTGACGACGAGCTTGCGCACATCGGCGCGGGTGCCGGCCGCCAGCGCCTGAAACAGGGCCGCGTGCTCGGAGTCGACCGGGATGATCTGGCCGGGTTTCGCGAGCGCCTTGACCAGCGGGCCGCCGACGATGAGCGACTCCTTGTTGGCGAGCGCGAGAGTGCGGCCGGCCTCCAGGGCGGCGAGGGTGGGGGCGAGGCCGATCGATCCGGTGATGCCGTTCAGCACCGTGTGGCAGGCGGTGGCGGCGAGGTGGGTGGCCGCGTCCGGTCCGGCGAGGATCTCGGGGAGCGGCTGCCCGGCGCCGTACCGCGCGGTCAGCGCCTCGCGCAGGGCCGGTACGGCGTCCTCCCGGGCCACGGCGACCGTGCGTACGCGCAGCTGGTGCGCCTGTTCGGCGAGGAGCTCGATCCGACCGCCCGCGGCGGAGAGCCCGGTGACCCGGAAGCGGTCCGGGTTGCGCAGCACGAGGTCGATGGCCTGGGTGCCGATCGACCCGGTGGAACCGAGGATCACCACGTCCCTGGAGCCGCCTTCGGCGACGGGGTCGAAGACGAGGTGCGGGTCTGCGAGTGGGGCTGGACTGTCGGTCATCCCTCCATTGTGGCCGTAGCCACCGACAGTGAGGACAGGGCGTCCCTCGGGTGAGTGGCTATAAGGGGAACTCACACATAGATCATGTGATAACACTTCTGTCCTGGTCGGCGTATGCCCGGCCAGTCGTGGACGAAATCCTGGGGGGATCTCGATGCGCATTCGACGCGCTGCCCTGCCCGCACTCGCGGGCGCCGTGGCCCTGACCGGCGCGGTTCTGAGCACTCCGGCCGAGGCGGCCGGCGGTGTGGTCATCCGGCACGTGTGGTTCGACAGTCCGGGTTCGGACACCGGCTCCAACGCCTCCCTCAACGGGGAGTGGGTGGAGATCAAGAACACCGGCTCGGCGGCGATATCGCTCAAGGGCTGGATCCTGAAGGACGTCGCCAACCACAAGTACACCTTCGCCAATCTGAAGATCGGCGCGGGCAAGACGATGAAGATCCACACCGGCCAGGGCAGGGACACCACGGTGTCCAAGTTCCAGAACCGGCGCGCGTACGTCTGGAACAACACCAGCGACACGGCGATCCTGACCAGAGCGAACGGGGCGAAGGTCGACGACTGCAAGTGGTCGACGAGGGACCCCAGCGACAAGTGGTGTTAGCTCCGCTGGATGGGCGGTGCATTGCCCGCGGGTAGGTGGGGGCTTGTCGCGCAGTTCCCCGCGCCCCTTTGAGGGGCGCGGGGCCCGTGTCAGCGGATGGGGCGGTGGACGTTTTCGTGGTGGGTCGGGCCGGGGGTGGCGTCCGCGATCCAGGGGCCCTCGCCCGAGAGGTCGACCACACCCTCCTCCAGCCAGGTGTACGTACCGGCGAGGACGCCCTTGACCACCGTGCGGTCGACGTCGTCGGTGTTGTTCCACAGCCGGCCGAAGAGTTCCTCGACGCGGACGCGGGCCTGGCGGCAGAAGACGTCGGCCAGTTGGTAGGCCTCGCGGCCGTTCTGGCCCTGGGTGCGCAGGAGTTCGGCGCGTACGCAGGCCGCGCTCATCGCGAACAGTTCGGCGCCGATGTCAACGATTCGGCCGAGGAAGCCCTGCTTGGTCTCCATCCGGCCCTGCCAGCGCGACATGGCGTAGAAGGTGGAACGGGCCAGCTTGCGGGCGCTGCGCTCGACGTACCGCAGATGCGGCGAGAGGTCGACCTCGTGCTTGAACTCGCTGTAGGAGTTCGGCAGTTGACCCGCGCCGGTGACCAGCTTCGGCAGCCACTTGGCGTAGAACACCCCGGCGTTCGCGCCCGCCCTCGCCTTGTCCGAGAGGGACTTGTCGGGGTCGATGAGGTCGCCGGCGACCGTCAGATGGGCGTCGACCGCCTCGCGGGCGATCAGCAGGTGCATGATCTCCGTCGAGCCCTCGAAGATGCGGTTGATCCTCAGGTCGCGCAGCATCTGCTCGGCGGGGACCGCCCGTTCGCCTCGGGCGGCGAGCGACTCGGCGGTCTCGAAGCCGCGTCCGCCGCGGATCTGGACGAGTTCGTCGGCCATCAGCCAGGCCATCTCGGAGCCGTACAGCTTGGCGAGGGCGGCCTCGATGCGGATGTCGTTGCGGTTCTCGTCGGCCATCTGGGAGGACAGGTCCAGGACGGCCTCCAGGGCGAAGGTGGTGGCCGCGATGAAGCTGATCTTCGAGCCGACCGCCTCGTGCAGCGCGACCGGCCTGCCCCACTGCTCCCGTACGCCCGACCACTCCCGGGCGATCTTCAGGCACCACTTCCCGGCGCCCACGCACATCGCGGGCAGTGACAGGCGGCCCGTGTTCAGGGTGGTCAGGGCGATCTTGAGGCCGGCGCCCTCGGGGCCGATCCGGTTGGCGGCCGGGACGCGCACCTGGTGGAGGCGGGTGACGCCGTTCTCCAGGCCGCGCAGGCCCATGAAGGCGTTGCGGTGTTCGACGGTGACGCCCTCGGAGGCGGTCTCGACGACGAACGCGGTGATCCCGCCCTTGTGGCCCTCGGACTTCGGTACCCGGGCCATGACGACGAGGAGGTCGGCGACGACTCCGTTGGTCGTCCAGAGCTTGACCCCGTCGAGGACGTAGTCGTCGCCGTCCGGTACCGCGGTGGTGGCGAGGCGGGCCGGGTCGGAACCGACGTCCGGTTCCGTCAGCAGGAACGCGGAGATGTCGGTGCGGGCGCAGCGCGGGAGGAACTCGTCCTTCTGTTCCTGGGTGCCGAAGATTTTCAGCGGCTGCGGTACGCCGATCGACTGATGGGCGGAGAGCAGCGCGCCGAGCGCCGGGTTCGCGGAGCCGACCAGGGCGAGCGCCTTGTTGTAGTACACCTGGGTGAGGCCGAGGCCGCCGTACTTGGTGTCGATCTTCATGCCGAGGGCGCCGAGCTCCTTGAGCCCGTTGATCACCTCGTCCGGGATCCGGGCCTCGCGCTCGATGCGGGCCGCGTCGATCTGCGTCTCGCAGAAGTCGCGCAGCCTGGTGAGGAACGCCTCGCCGCGCTGTGCGTCCTCGGTGGGCGGCAGCGGGTGCGGGTGGATGAGGTCGAGCCGGAAACGGCCCAGGAACAGTTCCTTGGCGAAGCTGGGCTTTCGCCAGCCCTGTTCCCGGGCGGCCTCCGCGACCTGGCGGGCCTCCCGCTCGGTGACGGTGGGCCTGGCGTGGGGACCGGCGGGGGGTTTGCCCGCGGGGTCGACGGTGGGTTTGACTGGGCTTGCGGACATGAGGCACACCTCGCCGCGAATCGGGATCTTGAGGACCATGCGTTACTGATCAGTGCTACTCGATCGTTGGTACCCGATTCCGGGCGACCTCACCAGTCCTCGTGCGGCCATCCGGCCGGGCGGGGATTCGCGCGAGTACTCCCCAGCGGCCACACGGGGTGCGAAAGTTGCCGTCCTGGCCGAAAAACCTCCGAGAAACCTAGTCGAAGCGCTTCGACAACATATGGACACCCACCTCGGGTGGGGATACTGTCGTTCCACCCCACACTCGCCGTTACCCGTCACTGTTGTCCGTTACGCGCACTGTCGAAGCGCTTCACACATGCTTGGAGAGCTGGATGGTCACTCTCGCCGAGGTCGCGCAGCACGCCGGAGTCTCGGCGAGCACGGTGAGCTATGTCCTCAGCGGCAAGCGGTCCATCTCCGCGAGCACCCGGCAGCGGGTCGAGCTGAGCATCCAGCAGCTCGGCTACCACCCGAACGCGGGCGCCCGGGCGCTGGCGAGCAACCGTTCCAACATCATCGCCCTCATGGTCCCGCTGCGTACGGACATGTACGTGCCCGTGATGATGGAGATCGCCATCGCGGTCGCCACCAGCGCCCGCACGCACGGGTACGACGTGCTCCTGCTCACCGGCGAGGAGGGTCCCGACGCCGTGCGCCGGGTGACCGGCAGCGGGCTCGCCGACGCGATGATCCTGATGGACGTCGAACTCGACGACGAGCGGCTGCCGTTGCTGCGCGGGACGGACCAGCCGTCGGTGCTCATCGGGCTGCCGGCCGCCACCGAGGGCCTGACCTGCGTCGACCTCGACTTCGGGGCCACGGGAGCGTTGTGCGCCGAGCATCTCGCGAAGCTCGGGCACCGCGACATCGCCGTCATCGGCGAGGCGCCCGCGGTCTACGAACGGCACACGGGTTTCGCCGAGCGCACGCTCGACGGACTCCGGTCCCGGTCAAGGGAGTTGGGGGTGCGGGTGCTGCACCGGCCGTGCGAGGGCGGGTACGACGCGATGACCGTGACCCTGGCCCGGATCTTCGACGAACGGCCGGGCACCACGGGGTTCGTCGTGCAGAACGAGTCGGCGGTCGAACCCCTGCTCGCGCTGCTGCGCCAACAGGGACGCGCGGTGCCGGAGGACGTGTCGGTCATCGCGGTCTGCCCGGACCAGGTGGCCACCCAGGCCTCGGTGCGGCTGACGTCCGTCGCCATTCCGGCGCAGGAGATGGGACGCCGTGCGGTGGAACTGCTGATCGCGAAGCTCGACGGGCACGGCGGCGACGAAGTCGCGCTGATCGCACCCGAGTTGACGGTGCGGGCGAGCACGGGCCCGGCGCCGGTCGCTTCCTGATCCGCGCATCTCCCGCGCTTGTCTCCTGGTTCGTCCGTCCGATAGTTCGTCCGCCCGACCCCACAACCTCTACTCACACGCACACTCACACCCGACTCCCGGATGTCCGACGGGCGTTGGGGACCCCTGCCTGTCCCGGTCCGGCAGAGCCTTGCCGGATTCGGTTCCTCTCCCCCCACTCCTTCCTTCAGGAGCCGCCACGTGAACCAGCCCGCCGAAACCCTGCCCCCGTCCGGCACGGTCAGCCTCGCGCAGTCCTCCCCCACCGTCGGTACGTTCCGTGAGCGGGACGGCGCGCTGGAGTGGAGCGGCCGCCAGGAGACCGTACGGATAGAGCCCTGGGGCCCGGACGCGGTCCGGGTCAGGACCCGGCTCGGCGGGCCCGTCCTGGAAGGGCTGCCGGGTGCCCTCCTCGACACGCCGGAGTCGACGCCGTACACCGTCAAGATCGAGGACGGGCAGGGGCAGTTGACCGTCGGGGCGTTGACCGTCGAGGTGAGCGCCGAGGGCCTGATCCGCTTCCTGCGCACCGACGACGCCGGCGAACTCCTCGCCGAGGAGCGGGCGCACTTCTGGTGGCCGGGCTCGCGCCTCTACACGGCCGTCGGCAACGGCTACCACCGGCTGGAGCAGCGGTTCGCCGCCTACGAGGACGAGAAGCTGTACGGGCTCGGCCAGCACCAGCACGGTCTGTTCGACCAGAAGGGTGTCGTGCTGGACCTGGTGCAGCGCAACGCCGAGGTGTCCGTGCCGGTGCTCACCTCCAGCCGGGGGTACACCCTGCTGTGGAACAGCCCGGCGATCGGGCGGGTGGAGCTGGCGGGCAACGGGACGCGCTGGGTGGCGGATTCGGCCCGGCAGATCGACTACTGGATCACGGCCGGGCAGCCGGCCGACGCCCAGCGGCGCTACAGCGCGGTGACGGGACGTACGCCGATGCTGCCGGAGTGGGCGGCGGGCTTCTGGCAGTGCAAGCTGCGCTACCGCACCCAGGACGAACTCCTGGACGTGGCAAGGGAGTACAAGCGGCGCGGGCTGCCGCTGCGCGCCATCGTGTGCGACTTCTTCCACTGGACTCATCTGGGCGAGTGGAAGTTCGACCCGGCCGAGTGGCCCGACCCGGCCGCCATGGTCCGCGAGTTGGAGGAGATGGGCGTCAAACTCGTCGTCTCCGTCTGGCCCTCGGTGTCGCCGCTCTCCGAGAACCACCAACTCATGGAGCAGCGCGGCTACTTCATCGGCACGCAGTACGGTCCGATGGCGCACGCCGACTGGCCGGACAAGGGCGTCGCGTCCACCGTCCAGGTCGCGTTCTACGATGCCACCAACCCCGAGGCACGCGAGTTCGTGTGGTCGAAGATCCGCGACAACTACCTTGCCCCGTACGGCATCACGGCCTTCTGGCTGGACGCCTGCGAGCCGGAGCTGAAGCCGGGCTTCCCGGAGAACCTGCGGTACTGGGCGGGCCCGGGGCTGGAGGTCGGCAACCTCTACCCGGTCGAGAACGCCCGCACCTTCTACGAGGGCCTGATCGCGTCCGGCGAGGACGAGGTGATCAGCCTCAACCGCTCGGCGTGGGCGGGCAGTCAGCGCTACGGAGCCGCCCTGTGGTCCGGTGACATCGGCGTCGACTTCCCGACCCTGCGCCGCCAGATCGCGGCCGGCCTCAACACCGCCCTGTCCGGCATCCCCTGGTGGAACACCGACATCGGCGGGTTCCACGGCGGCGACCCGGACGACCCGGCGTACCGGGAGGTGATGGTCCGCTGGTTCCAGTTCGGCGCGTTCTCGCCACTGATGCGGCTGCACGGGTTCCGTGACCCGGGGATGCCGCTGGGTCCCGACATGACCGGTGGGCCCAACGAGGTGTGGTCGTACGGGGAGGAGGCCGGCGCGATCCTGGAGCGGTATGTGCGGCTGCGGGAGCGGTTGAAGCCGTATGTGCTGCGGGTGATGCGTGAGGCGCACGAGGAGGGGCTGCCGGTGATGCGGCCGCTGTTCCTGGAGTTCCCGGACGACCCGGCGGCGTGGGGCGTCGACGACGCGTATCTCTTCGGGCCCGATCTGCTGGTCGCGCCGGTTCTGTCGGCGGGGGCGACGAGCCGGACGGTGCGGTTGCCGGCGGGGGCGGGCTGGACTGACGCGTGGACCGGTGAGGTGTATCAGGGTGGGAGTGAGGTCACTGTCGATGCGCCGCTCGACCGTATTCCGGTGTTTTTGCGGGACGGGGTGAGTTTGCCCATCGCGGAGTAGGGGTTGCCCTTGGCTTCGGGGGGGGTGGGGTGCGGTTGGGGGGTGGGTGCGGGTGCTTCGTGGCTTGTCGCGCAGTTCCCCGCGCCCCTATAGGGGCGCCTCTGCCCCCGGGAATACTTCAACTGCCTTGGTCTCACGCCGGAAGGAAGCTTTCGTGTCTGCTGTTCCCCTCGCCCTGACGTTCGCCAATCTTTTACTGCGGCCCGCCTTGGGGTCCCGGCGTGAGCCCGAGCGGGTGTTTGAGCGGATCGTCGGGAAGGCGGGTGGGGCCGAGGGGGACGAGGCGTTTGTCGAGAGCTTTCGGCCGTTGCTCGTCGAGTGGGCGGGCGACGAGGAGCTCTCGCCCATCGGGTGGCAGTCGGCTCAGGCCCATGTGCGCCGGCATCTCACCAACCGGGCCCGGATCCGGCGGCTGATAGCCGAGCAACCCGCCATCGCCGAGGAGCCCATCGAGAAGCCGGTGTTCGTGGTGGGCCTGCCGCGCACCGCCACCACGCTCACCCACGGCGTGCTGTCCCTCTCCGACGAACACCGCTGCCCCCGGCTCTGGGAGTTGCTCGCCCCGGGCCTCGAACCGTCGCCCCAGCAGCGGCAGAAGGCGATCACGTCCGCTCGCCGGACCCTCGACGGCACGTACCGGCTCAGCCCGCGTTTCCGCGAGATCCACCCCATGACCGCCGAAGGCCCGGAGGAGTGCACCTTTCTCCTGCCGCACGCCCTGGTGCCCCTGTCGCAGGCCCGTCTGCCCGAGTACCACGCCCGGCAGTTCGAGCGGGACTTCATCCCCGACTACCGCCATCTCAAGGAGTGCTTCCAGGTACTCCAGTACGGCCGGCCCCGGCGCCGCTGGATCCTCAAGTCGCCCATGCACACCGGGAATCTCGACGCCCTGCTCACCGTGTTCCCCGATGCCACGCTCGTGTGGACCCACCGCGACCCGGCGACCGCGGTCGCCTCCTTCTGCAGCCTGGTCGAGTGCGGAATGGTCCTCTCCCGGCGCACGGTCGACCTGCCCGCCCTCGGCGCCACCTGGCTCGACCTGCTCAGCCGCTCGGTACGGCGGGGACTGGCGGCCCGGGCCGGCTTCCCGCGCGAGGCGCTGGTGGACGTGCCCTACTCGTGGCTCGGCTCCGACCCGGCCGCGGGTGCGCCGAAGCTCTACGACGCCGTCGGCGCCCGCTGGACCGAGGCCGACGCCGCCCGGCTCCCGACGGTCTCCACCCACCTCAGGGGCAGCCGACCCCACCGCTACGACCTGGCCCGCTACGGCCTGACCAGGGAGGACGTCGAGGCGGCCTTCGCCGACTACAACACCCTGCGGGCCGAGGTCGACCGCGCCTGAACGGCGCGGCCGGCCCCGGCCCGTCGGTACTCCCGCGTCAGCTGCTGCTGACCGTCAGGCTGTTGGTGGCGAAGTCCAGACCGCCGGAGGACGAGGTGATCTCGAACCCGAACTGCACGTCACCGATGGTCTCGTTGCCGAACCAGCCCTTGGTGTCCTTGATCCACTTGAGGATCGGGAGGATGTTGACGGAGCCGGACGTCGAGTTGGAGGTGCGGACGAACGAGAAGACCTCGTTCGCGCCGTTGTTGCCCTTGTAGACGGTCCAGGTGTGGCCGCCCAGTGTCACGTTGCCCTGCGAGGTGCCGAGCGGGCCGACGGCTCCGGTCTTGTTGACCCAGAGCATGATCTCGTAGTCGTAGTCGGTGTCCCAGATGTCGTACGACGTGTTGTACGCGCCGGACGACGGGACCGTGACGTTGTAGTTGCTGGTGAGCGAACCGAGCGAGGTGATCGACTTGTTGACCACCTTCTTGGAGTTGGGGTACGACTTGATGCCGCCGGTGTTCGGGTGGTTCGCCCAAACACCCCAGTTGGTGCCGGAGTTGGCCCAGAAGCACTGGCTGCCGGCGCCGGAGCCCCAGATGTTGTTGTAGAGGGTGTAGCCGTTCAGGCTTGTGTTGCCGTACTGGTCGCAGGTGTTCCAGACGGCGGCCGAGGCGGGGGCGGAGGCGACACCGACGGTGACGCCGAGCGCCAGAGCGGGGGCCAGCATGGCCTTGGTGATCCGGCTCAGCATGCGGGTGCGTGTTGCCATGGGGGTTCCTTCCAAGGGTGGGGGGAAATGCGTGTGTGGGGATTGCGAGTGGGGGGTTGTCTGCTGTTGTCTGTCGCGCTGTTCCTCGGTGGGATTACCGCGGTCCCAGGTCGAGAACGCGGTCTTCTCCGGCGACGAGATCGAGCGGGCGTGCGCCGGAGGAAGTCCTGAGGTCGATCCGGTGGGTTCGGGTGGGTCGTACGACGGCCCGGCCTCGCCCCGGCCCCCAGTCGAGGTCGACCTCCGCGCCGAACCTCGTCCGTACGCCCCGGAGTCGGCCCGAGGGCCAGGTCGCCGGGAGCGCCGGAAGGAGGACCAGTCGGTCGGGGGTCGACTGGATGAGCGCCTCGATGAGCACCGCGGGCAGGGCGTGGGCGGCGTCCGCGTTGTAGACGTCCCGCCCGGGGTAGTGGGCGCTCATCAGGGAGGCGTGGAAGAAGTCGCCGTCGAGCACCTGACCGAGGGCGTGGGTGACCCGTTCGCCGTCGCGGAGGCGGGCCGCGATCAGCGCGTGGTGCAGGTGTCCGTGCGCCGAGTCGTTCTCGGCGCCCCGGAGTTGGAGCGCACGGTGAGCGGCGGCGGCGAGGTCGGGGGTGTCGTAGGGGTTGATCTCGTCGAGCGGCCAGACACCGTAGAGATGGCTGAGGTGTCGGTGGTCGTAGGTGTCGTCCAGGCCGGGCCACGCCCATTCGGCGAGCGCGCCGTCGGCGTTGACGCGGTGTGGCGGTAGGCGGTCGGCCAACTCCCGCCAGCGGTCGGCCCGTTCGGAGTTTCCGGGGTCTCCGGGGTCTCCGGGTTCTCCGGGGTCTCCGTGGTCTCCGGAGTAGTGGTCGGCGGCGGTGAGCAGGGCGTGCCTTGCCGCCGAGAGGTCCATGGCCGCGTTGATCGCGCCCCAGCTCGCGCCTGCGGGACGGTTCTCCGGTGAGTAGGAGGGGACGACGACGAGGTTGCCGTCGGCGTCGGTGCGGGTGAGGAAGTCCTCGTAGAACAGGGCTACTTCGGCGAGCAGGGCGGCTGTGCGCGGATCGCGGACGCCTTCGGTTTCGTCGTGGTCGACGAGCGGTTTCAGCAGCCAGTCGGCGCCTGCCGTCCAGAGGTGGAGCGGATACTCGCGGGAGAAGTGGTACGCGCCTCCCGACTCGCCGTCGGTGTGCGAGGGCGCGACCAGGCCCCGGGCACCGAAGACCGCGCGGGCGTTCTCCCGCCAGTCGTCGATCTGACGGTTGATCAGAGATGCCTGTGCTGCGGTGACTTCAGGGAGGGCGCCGGCCACCGCCGACGCGGTCTGGAGGTTGAGGTTGGCGTTGGTGGTGAACGCTCCGGACCACGCGGTGTTCCAGTCGCCGGTCCACAGGCCGGGCAGCCGGGGCGGGAGCATTCCGCTGGCGGAGAGCAGGTGGTAGCGACCGGCGGCGAAGAGACGCTCCAGGAGCGCGGGGCTCTTCGTCCGGGCGAGCAACTCGGTGCCGGGGAGGGCACGTTCGGCTTGTTCGGCGTCGAGTTCGAGGGTGACGCGTTGGTAGGCGGTGCGGTGGAGGGGGATGTGGCGGGCGAGGAGCCGGTCGTACGTCCGCTCGCCCGACGTAAGTGCGCCGTCGCCCGACCCGGGTTCGCCGTCGTCCGACCCGGGTTCACGGTCGTCCGGCCGCGGGCGCTCGTCGTCCTCCGCGTCCGACAGCAGGTCGCGCAGGGCCCGGGCGTCCTCCGCCGTGTCCCGTTCGCCGAGGTGCCGGACGACCCGGGTCAGCAGCAGCACGGACTCCGCGCCCTCCGCCCGGACGCCGGGCGGGGCGAGGGTGGTGGTCCCGCCCGTCGGGACGACGAGGGTCACGCCGGTGTACGCGCGGTCGCTGCCCGGGTAACGGACACGGAGGGTGATCAGGGCGCCCTCGGGGGTGCGCACCACACTCTGGCCGACGCCCAACTCGGCTGGGGCGTTGGGGAGTCGGTGATCGAGGTCGATGTCGAGGGTGTGGTGGGGGGCGAGGGTGACGTGCTGGACGATGACGTCGTCCGCGCGGGACACGAAGACCCGGCTGCGCCACCCTTCGCACTCCGCCTCGACGACCCCGGTGGTGAAGTCGACGGACCGGCGGTATTCACCGGCCTCCGCCGTCGGTGGTCCGCCGCGCAGGCGCACCTGGAACGCCGGGTGGAAGGGCTGCACCCACTGCAGCTCCCGCCCGTCGGTGAAGCCTTCGGCGGCCGTCGTGTCCCCGGCCAGCAAGCGGTCCTGGACGGTGGCCAGTTGGTCCGCGAGGTGCGGTGGGCGGGCGTGTTCGCTGCCGTTCGGGCGGACCAGGGTGTGGTGTGTGACGACGACACGGTCACCGTCCGGGGCGCCGAGAACCAGGGCGCCGTGGCGGCCGTTGCCGCTCAGGTAGCCGTCTTCCCAGCGCGCGGCGGGACATGGTTCCCAGGTTCCGTGGACGGGTCCGTCGGTCATGGCTTCAGCACCGCCACCCCGTAGCGGCCCAGCGACACCTCGTCCATGACGATGTCGCCGGTCAACAAGTCGCGGTGCACACCGGGGACTTGGACGGTCACGGGGTCGGTGCCGTGATTGAGCACGAAGAGCAGCTCACCGCGCCGGACCGCCTCGACCCCGGCCGGCAGCGCGTCCAGCACCGGTCGGACGCCCGCGTCGGCGCCGATCCGGGCGAGGAGGTCCCGCAGCGCGTCGGGCTCGGGGAGCGTGGAGAGGTACCAGGCGTTCCCCTTGCGCAGTACCGCGGGCAGCCCGTCGAGTTCGCCGCCCTTGTACGCGGTCACCTCGTCGGGGTCGTCGGCCTCGAGTTCCTCGGACCACAAGTGCCCCTGGAAGCCGTCCACTTCGACCGTCTCACCCGCGTCCAGTGGCCACCACTCGTGCAGGGTGCGCAGTCCGAAGAGGCCGCGCAGCCGGGCGTCCATGCCGCCGGGCCGTACCCGGTCGTCCTCGTCGGCGACGCCGGTCAGGAAGCCGCAGACGAGGGTGCCGCCGCCGCGTACGTAGGCGAGGAGGTTGTCGATCGCCGCGTCCGTGAGCAGGTACAACTGCGGTACGACCACGAGCCGGTAGGCGGACAGGTCGTGCTCGGGATGGGCGAAGTCCGTCGTGAGATGCGCTTCCCACAGGGCCCGGTGCCAGGCCCGTACGACCTGCGGGTAGTCCGCCTCGGAGGAGAGCCGCCCCTCCTGGGCGCCGCCCCACCAGGCGTGCCAGTCATGGAGAACGGCGATGTGGTTCGTCGTCTGACTGTCCGTCACTGCAGTGCTGATGGAGGCCAGTTCGGCGCCGAGCTGCTTGACCTCCTGGTAGGTGCGGCCGTGCTCGCCGGCGTGGCTGACCATGCCGGAGTGGAACTTCTCGGCGCCCTGCCGGGACTGCCGCCACTGGAAGTAGCAGACGGCGTCGGCACCGCGCGCCACCGCCTGGAGCGACCAGAGACGGTTGAGCCCGCGCGGCTTGGGGTGGTTGACGCCACGCCAGTTGACCGGACCGGCCGCCTGTTCCATCAGCATCCACGGTCCGCGTGCCTGCGAACGGGTCATGTCCTGTACGAGTGCGCCCTGCTGGGCACCGAACGGGTCGCGCGGGTCGGGATAGAGGTCGACGGAGACGACGTCCTCCTCCTCGGCCCAGCGCCAAGCGTCCTGACCCACCCACATCGGCATGAAGTTGGTGGTGACCGGCAGGTGCGGGGTGTGGCGGCGGACGATGTCGCGTTCCGCGAGGTAGCACTCCAGAAGCGCGTCGGAGGTGAACCGTTTGAAGTCGAGCACCTGGGCGGGATTGCGCATGTAGTGCGGAAGGCGTGGCGGCAGGATCTCGTACCAGTCGCCGTACCCCTGGCTCCAGAACGCCGTCCCCCAGGCCTCGTTGAGAGCGTCCAGCGTGCCGTACCTGTCCTGGAGCCAGCGGCGGAACGCGGCGGCCGACTCGTCGCCCCAGTCGTAGGTGCAGTACTCGTTGTTGATGTGCCACATGGTGAGGGCCGGATGACTGCCGTAGCGGGCGGCCAGGTCCTCGGTGATGGCGGCGGCGTAGCGGCGGTAGACCGCGCTGGAGTGCGAGAAGTGCTGGCGCCCGCCCCACCATTCGATCCGCCCGTCCTCGGCGACCGGCAGGGTCTCCGGGTGCAGCCGGCCCATCCAGGGCGGCGGCGAGGAGGTGGGCGTGGCGAGGACGACGCCGATTCCGTCTGCGTGCATGAGGTCCATCAGCCGGTCGAGCCAGCCGAACTCCCGTGCGCCGGGCCGGGGTTCGAGCTTCGCCCAGGAGAAGACGCCGAGCGTGACGGAGTTGACCCCGGCATCCTTCATCAGCCGGACGTCCTCGTGCCAGGTCTCCTCGGGCCACTGTTCGGGGTTGTAGTCGCCGCCGAAGAGGATCCGCCCCCGGGTGGCGTCGCCGAGCCCCGGCATCAGACGGGGTCCCCGTACTGGATACCGCGCCCGTTGGTGGCGAGGTAGACGCGGCCGTGGATGCGCGGGTCGCCGGTGATCACTTCGCCGGTCCAGCCCCACTGATGGGCGTCGTCGTTGATCCGCGTCCAGGACTTCGCCTCGTCGTCGGAGCGGTAGACGGCGGTGATGGTGTCGGTGGAGCCCACCATGTAGACGGCGGGGTAGGCGGCACCCTCGGCCGCGCGGCCGAAGCCGAGCGTGTACGCCGCCCAGCAGCTCGCCACCTTGGTGAAGGTGGCCCCGCCGTCGGTGGACCGGTAAAGCCCGTTCCACTTGACGCTCAGCCACAGGTCACCGGACCTTCCCGGCGCCGCGACCAGCTCGAACTGGCTGTCGCCTGCGGGCAGCCCGCCCGCACGGGCAGTGAACGAGAGGCCACTGTCAGTGCTGGCGTATAGCGTTCCTATGTCGGTGTCGTATGCGTAGAAGCGCGTCGGGTCGGCCGGGTCGGCGACCGGCGTGGCGCCCTTCGGGAAGGAGGAGATCTCGGACCAGGTCGTGCCGTTGTCCGTGGAGCGGTGGGCTGGGTACTTCGTGCCGTCCCAGTGCACGAAGGTCCACAGCAGCACGCTGCCGTCGGCGTTGGTGGCGATCGGCCCCGGTGCGTTCTTGGCGATGTCGGGCTGGGCAGCGAAGGGCGCCCAGCTCCGCCCGCCGTCGTTCGAGAAGGCGCCGTTGCCGTTGTCGCCCCACCCGGTACGGACGACGTACGACGGCTTGGCCGCGGCCTGGGCGAGTCCCGTCGCCGACCCGAACACGGGGTTCGACGCCATGCCGCGCGACGGAGACGCCGTGAGCCGCTCGTGGTACATCACGCCGATGTCCCCGAGTCCGCTGAGCAGGTGCGCCTCCCCGACCGGGGGCGAGATCAGCTGGCGCACGGACGTCTCCTCCAGGCCGCGGATCTGCGGGGCCCAGTGCTTGAGGTCGCGGGTGCCGTAGAGAGTCGCGCCGGTCCCGTACACGATGTGGCGGGAGTCGTAGGGGTCGAGGGCGAGGGCCTGGATCCACCAGCCGAACTTGGGCGCTGCGGCGCCCCACTTGAGAAAGGGGGTTTCGGACACGTCGAACACAGCGGTGTCCTTGAGGGACGTCCAGGTACGGCCACCGTTGGTGGAACGGAACACCGTGTCGATGTCGGCCCAGCGGTTGTTGGTCGAGACGACGAGGGTGCCGGCCCGGCAGGCGTCGACGGCGACTCCGCCGTAGGCGAAGGTGTCGGCGGAGCCGTCGGCGGTGGTCCCGCCAGGCCTGACCGGGGTCACGTCCGTCCAGCGGCCGGTCGTGGTGCGCAGCCTGTGCACGCTGCCGTCCGACTGGCCGTTGGGCCCTGCCGCGTTGCCGTACGTCACGTACAGGTCGCGGGTGTGGTGGTCGTAGGCGGCGCGGATCGGCACCTTGGCGGAGGTGGCGCCGACGGGCTGTCCGGGTACGGCTTCCCAGGTGGTGCCGTCGGAGGTGCGGTACAGGTTGGCCGTACCGGCGGTGCCGTTGCCGTCGCCGTCGCCCCACCCGGCGTAGACGGTGCGGCCGGCCGCGACCAGGAAGGTGACGCCCTGGCCGCTCGCGCTCGGGGTGGCCGGGAAGGTGGTCGCGGGTGCCCAGGTGGCGCCCCGGTCGGTGGACTTGAGCAGTCCGTCGTGCCGGGTTCCCAGCCACAGGGTGTCGCTGTCGCGCGGGTCGACGAGGAGCCGTTCGCCGGTGCCTCGCCCGTCCTCGTTGGCGCCGAGCTTCACGGTCAGGTCGGTACGGGCCCAGGTCGCGCCCCGGTCCTCGGAGCGCAGGACGGCACCGTTGCCGGCCCACGACTGGGCGTAGGTGCCGAGGGACAGGTAGACGCGGTCGGGGTGGGCGGGGTCGACGGCGATCGCCTCGACTCCGAGGAGGTTCCAGTCGTCCCACCCGAGGTGATCGGTGAGCGGCGTCCAGCGCGCGGCTCGCTCGTCCCAGCGGTAGGCGCCGCCGATGTCGGTACGGGCGTAGGCGAGTCCCCGTACGGAGGGGTGGAAGAGCACTCCGGTGACGAATCCGGTGCCGCCGATGACGGCGGTGCGCCAGCGGTAGGCGGGGGACGCGGCCTCGGCGGAGGTGGCCGCCCGGGCCGCCGTACCGGAGAGAGACACGACGGACACCGCGGCGACAGCGGCCGAACCGGCAAGAACAGCACGTCTACTCGGACGGGACGAAGACATGACTTACCTCGATCTTGAAAAAAGGGGAGGAAGACGCGCCCCAAAGGGGCGCGGGGCGGTGACATTTGCGGCTCCGCCGCGTGGGCGCGATCAACCACAACGGCCCCGCGGCCGCCATCAGCCCGCAAGAGGCATCGTGTACGGCGAACCCTGAGCGTCAGCCCTTGATCGCCCCGGTCAGCATCCCCTTCTTGAAGTGGCGCTGGACGAACGGCGACGCCACCGCGACAGGGATCAACGCGAGGACCATCACGGCCATCTGCAGCCCCAGCGCCGACAACTGCCCGGTACGGACCGCCTGTTGCAGTCCCGTGGGGTTCGCCGTGTTCTTCTGGACGAGCTGGATGAGCACGTTCTGCAACGGCATCATGTCCTGATCGCTCAGGTAGATGGACGCGTTGAACCAGGCGCTCCAGTACCCGACCGCGTAGAACAGGGAGATCACGGCCAGCACCGCCCGGGAGAGCGGCATGATGATGGTCAGCAGGATCCGCAGATCCCCCGCCCCGTCGATCCGCGCGGACTCGGTGAGCTCGGGCGAGATCCCCATGAAGAAGGCCCGCAGGACAAGGATGTTGAAGACGCTGACCGCGCTGGGCAGGATCAGCGACAGATAGGTGTCGGTGAGGCCCAGCGTCTGCACCAGAAGGTACGTCGGGATGAGGCCGGCCCCGAAGAACATGGTCGCCATCATGGTCAGCAGGAAGAACCGGTGGCCAAGGCTGCCCGGCCGGGAGAGCCCGTAGGCAGCGAGCACCGAGACCGCCATCGAGAACAGCGTGCCGAACAGCGTGACACCGCCCGAGACCATGATCGCCCGGCTGACCTGGCCGCCGCTGAGCAGTTCCGTGTAGTTGACGAACGTGATGCCCTGGGGGATCACGACGAGCCCGCCGACCCGGTCGATCACCGGTTTCGGGGAGAGGCTGGTGACGATCACGATCCAGAGCGGGCCGAGCACGCCCAGACAGCAGAGCGCGAGGAAGCCGCCCTTGGCGGTGAGGCCGACCTTGCTCGGCGCCTCCTCCCACACGGGGCGGGCGGGGGCCCGGAGGCTGCGGACGAGCTGCGTGTTGAGGCTCACTTCTTGTACACCCCCTGCTCGCCCAGCAGATGCGCGAACTTGTTCGCGGCCAGGACGAGACACACTCCGATGGCTCCCTTGACGAGGCCGACCGCGGCCGCGTAGCTGAAGTCGCCGTTCTGGATACCCATGTTCCACACGTAGGTGTCGAGGACCTCGCTGACCCCCACGCCGACCGCGTCCCGCTGGAGCAGGAACTGTTCGAATCCGACGCTCAGCGCGTCGCCCACCCGCAGGACCAGCAGCAGTGCGATCACCGGGCGCAGCGCGGGCAGCGTCACGTGCCACATACGGCGCCAGCGTCCCGCGCCGTCCATGGCGGCGGCCTCGTACAGGTCGGTGCTGACTGCGGCCAGCGCGGCGAGGAAGACGATGATCCCCCAGCCGGCGTCCTTCCAGACGGCCTGCGCGGTGACCAGGTACTTGAAGAGGTCCGCGTTGGTCATCAGGTCGAACCCGGTCCACCCGTGGTCCTCCAGGGTCTGGGCGATGATGCCCGCGCCGCCGAAGATCTGCTGGAAGACGGTGACCACGAGGACCCACGAGAAGAAGTGCGGCAGGTACATGATCGCCTGTGCCACGGCCCGGACCCGGGGCCGGACCACGCTGTTGATGAGCAGCGCGAGGGCGATGGGGACCGGGAAGAACAGGACCAGCTGGAGCGCGAACAGCAGGATCGTGTTCTGCACCGCGTCCCAGAACAACGGGTCGTCCACCATCCGCGAGAACTGCTCCACCCCGACCCAGGGGCTGTGGAAGATCGCGGTGATGCCGTTGGTGGAGATGTAGGGGTCGTAGTCCTGGAAGGCGACGACGTTGCCGAGCAGTGGAACGTAGTTGAAGACCACGAGCAGACAGATGACGGGCAGTGTCATCAGGATGAGCGCGCGGTCGCGGCGCAGCCGGACCCGCCAGGGAATCTTGCGCGCCGTGCCTGCCCTACCCGCCTTGCCTGCCTTACCCGCCCTGCCTGCCTTGCTCTCGTCGATCGCCCTGCCCGCTCTGCCCGCTTTGCCTTCCGCGAGCGTCCCGCGTGCACCCCGTCCCGTCGCCACGGTCGCGGCGACCGCGGCCGTCGGTTCCCCGGCGGCCGCGGGAGAACTAGTCCCGTCGGGCCTGCTCCCCGCCGTGAGAGACATCAGTTGCCGCTGCCGTTCTGGTCGATGAGCTTCTTGTACCAGTCGCGCAGCTGGTCGCCGCCGGAGGACTTCCAGGTGGAGATGGCGGCCTGCACGTCCGACAGCTTGCGGTTGCCGCGTACGAAGTCGATCTCCAGCTGCTCGAACTGGCTGGAGAGGTTCGCCCAGCGGGTCGGCTCGACGATGTTCATGCCGAAGGTGGACGTCTTCTTCATGAAGGCGCCGTTCCGCTGCTGCCACTCGACCTGCTTGCGGGCGACATCGGGGAGGTCGGGGTGGGCGTAGTAGGCGGCCGGCGCGGCCAGCATCACCCAGGCGTTGAGCACCTCGGAGTTGCCGAGGTCGTTCTTGACCGGAACGCCGTCCTTGACGGTGTAGTGGGTGCCCTCGACGCCGTAGTCGACGAGCATCCGCTCCTTGGTGCCGTAGGGCGCGGCGGAGAAGTTGGCGGCGGCCAGCGCGTTCTCGATCGTGGCCTTCGAGGCGCCCTTGCGGATCAGCGACCAGATGGTGGCGGGCTGGGAGGCCCACAGCGTCGGGTCGCCGCCGTCGGCGCCGTAGATGTCGATGGCGTCGATCTCGAGGTCCGGGTTGGACTGCGCCTGCTCGGAGGCCTTTCCGTACCAGTCGGCGATGTTGGTGTTCCAGACCAGGACCTGCCCGGCGGTGAACCGCTGGCCCTGGTCGCCCGTGCGCGCCTTGTCGTCGGGGTGGACCACACCCGCGTCGAACAGCTTGCGGACCCACTCCAGTGCTTCGAGGTACTCGGGCTGTTCGATGCGGTACGTCAGCTTGCCGTCGGAGCCGATGTTCCAGCCGAGCGTCCCGGCGGGGAGGACGCCGAAGTTGTTCCACGCGGACCAGGTCATGTCGTTGCAGGCCCACACCTTGGCCTTGGCGCTGGTGGCCTCCTTGGCCCAGCTCAGGAACTCGTCAGGCGATGTGGGTACCGAGTAGCCCTTCTTGTCGAAGAGGTCCTTGCGGTACAGCGGCGCGATCCAGTTCGCGGTGGCGGCCGGCATCGGGATGCCGCGCAGCGCGCCCCCGAAGATGCCCATGCGCCAGGCGTCGGACGGGATCGCGGCCAGGTTCGGGTACTTCTTGACCTTGTCGCCCGCGAGGTAGGGGCCGAGATCCATGAACTTCGCGGTGACGGCGTTCGAGATCTTGCCGACCAGTTCCCAGCTCGGCACGACCACCATGTCGGGTATGGAGCTGGAGGCGAGGACCGCGCCGAGCTTCTGGCCGTAGGTGTTGCCGTCCTGGTTCTGCCAGGTGATCTTCGTGCCCGCCGCGGCGTCGAGCGCCGTGTAGTAGGCGCATCCGGCCTTCGGCGGCGAGCCCCAGAACGGGGACATGATCTTGATGGGGGCGCCGGTGCCGAGCTTCGCCGGGACCGAGCTGGCGAGGGCCGCGAGGTCGACCTTGCCGGTGTAACCGGCTGCGGAGCCGTTCTTCGACGGAAGGTCCGGCTGGGCGACCTTGCTGGCGGCGAACGCAGGCAGCAGCTTGGCCGCGGCCTTGCCCGAGGTGGTCCCGTCGTGCGACCCGCCGTCCGACCCGCCGCAGGCGGAGAGCAGAGGCATCCCGCCCGCCACCGCTGCGGTGACCACCGCGGTGGAGGCGAGGAAGCTTCTCCGGCTGGGGGCGGAGGAGGCGGAAGCGGCGTTCGGCGTCATTGCGTCAACCCTTCATGGCGCACCAGGACACCCGGCGGTGGGGCCGTCGGCTGTGGTGTCTTGAGTGGATCTGGCTGAGCTGAAGCGTTTCTCCGACCACTGCGACGGTTCACCCGTAGTCGAAGCGCTTCGATGTTGCTGCGAGGTTAAGTGAACACCTGAGGGCGCACAAGGGTCGGATCCAAGATTCCTCAGCAGTACCGGACCTCGCACAACAGTCCCAACCACCCCCATAAGCGGCCTGACATCACAGGCAGGAAACGGAGTTGTTGCGCGCGGGTCTCTTGACACCCACCCCCACGTCGAATGAGCATCGAAGCGCTTCGAATGTGCCGAGCCGCTCCATCGCAAAGGGAACCCCAAGTGACCGCACAAACGCCGCCTTCGCCGCCATTCCGGGATCCGCAGCTGCCGACCGCGAAGCGCATCGACGACCTTGTCTCGCGCCTCACCCTCGACGAACGCATCGCGTTCCTGCACCAGTTCGCGCCCGCCGTCGAGCGCCTCGGCGTCGCCGCGTTCCGCACCGGCCAGGAGGCGCTGCACGGGGTCGCCTGGATGGGCCCGGCGACCGTCTTCCCGCAGTCGGTCGGTCTCGGCGCGACCTGGAACGAACAGCTCGTGCGGCGCGTCGGCGAGGCGGTGTCCAAGGAGGTCAGGGCGATGCGCGCCCGGGACGACCGCGTCGGCCTCAACGTCTGGGCGCCCACGGTCAATCTGCTGCGCCACCCCCTGTGGGGCCGCAACGAGGAGGGCTACTCGGAGGATCCGAAGCTGACCTCGGCGATCGCCACCGCGTACACCCGCGGCCTGCGCGGCGACCACCCCACGTACTGGCGCACGGCCCCGGTCCTCAAGCACTGGCTGGCCCACAACAACGAGACCGGCCGGGACATCACGTCCTCCTCGGTCCGCCCGCGCGTCCTGCACGAGTACGACCTGCGCGCCTTCCGCGAGACGGTCGAGGCGGGCGCGGTGGCGGGCGTGATGCCCGCGTACAACCTGGTCAACGGCCGCCCCAACCACGTCTCGCCGCACCTGAAGCAGCACCTGCGCACCTGGACCGACGAGGACCTGCTGGTCTGCTCGGACGCCGCCGCGCCCTCCAACCTGGTCGACTCGGAGCACTACTTCGACACCCACGAGGAGGCGACGGCCGCCGCGCTGATCGCCGGCGTGGACAGCTTCACCGACCACGGCACGGACAGCTCGAAGATCCTCGCCCGTCTCCAAGGCGCCCTGTCCCAGGGCCTGTTGACGGAGGAGGACATCGACAGGGCGGTCCGCCGCCAGCTCTCGGTCCGTTTCCGCCTGGGCGAGTTCGACCCGCGGGACGACCCGTACGCCGACACCTCCGACTTCGACACCCCGGCCCACCGCGCCCTGGCCCAGGAGGCGGCGGAACAGGCCGTCGTCCTGCTGAAGAACGACGACGGCACACTCCCCCTGGCCCCCGGCACCCGGGTGGCGGTCGTCGGTCTGCTCGCCGACGAGTGCAAGACCGACTGGTACAGCGGCACCCTCATCCACCGCTCGACACCGCTCGAAGGCCTGTACGAGCGCTTCGGCGCCGAGCATGTCGAGTTCGCCGAGGGTGTGGACCGGGTACGGCTGCGCACATCGGCCGGTACGTTCCTGCACGTACCGCCCGCCGAGGACGCGCCCGACGTCGCCCGGGGAGCCGAGGGCGCCCTCGACCCGGCCCTGCTCGCCGGCCGCACCGACCTGCCGGCGCTCACCGCCGACGCCGAGGGGACCGAGTTCGCGCTGGTCGACTGGGGCGAGGGCCTGCTGACGCTGCGAGCGCCCGACGGCCGGTATCTGTCGGTCGCCGAGGACGGCCACGTACGGGCGTCGGCGGACCAGCCGGGCGGCTGGGTCGTCCAGGAGACGTTCCGCCTGGAGCCCCACGCGAGTGACTCCCACGGATCGCACGGATCGCACGGATCGCACGAGAACCGTCACCTCCTCAGGCACGTCGGTACGGGCCGCCACGTCTGCGTCGCCGCCGACGGCGTGAAGGTTGCCGACGGGAACGAGGCCCCTCCGGAGATCTTCGAACTGATCGTCGCCGAACGTGGTGAGGAATCGGTGAAGAGAGTGGCCGCCCGGGCGGACGTGGTCGTGGTGGTCGCGGGCAACGACCCGCACATCAACGGCCGCGAGACCGAGGACCGCACGACCCTGCGCCTGCCCGCCCACCAGCGGCGCCTGCTGGAGGCGGCCCGCGCCGCGAATGCCCGGACGGTCCTGGCCCTGGTCTCGGCGTACCCGTACGCCGTGGATGTCACGGACATCCCGGCTGCCCTGTGGACCGCGCACGGCGGCCAGGCGGCCGGCACCGCGCTGGCCCGCGTCCTGGCGGGCGACGTCTCCCCGGCGGGCCGCCTCCCGCAGACCTGGTACGCGGACGACGCCGACCTGCCCGGCCTGCTGGACTACGACATCATCGGCTCCCGGCAGACGTACCTCTACTTCGAGGGCACCCCCCTGTTCCCCTTCGGCCACGGCCTGTCGTACGCGTCGTTCGCGTACGCCGACCTGACGGCGGAGACCCGGGACGACGAGACACTGCGGGTGTCGTTCACGGTCGCCAACACCGGGGACGTCACGGCGGACGAGGTGGCGCAGCTGTACGTGAAGGCGCCCGAGTCTCCGGTCGCCCGCCCGCGCAGGGAACTCCTGGCCCACCGCCGCGTCACCCTGCCCCCAGGTGTGTCAACGACAATCTCCTTCGAACTCCCGCTCAGCTGCCTGGAGTTCTGGGACGTGGCGATCGGCGGACACCGCCTCGCACCGGGCGCGTACGAACTCCTGGCGGGCGCGTCGAGCGAGGACATCCGCGTGCGTACGACGGTCCAGCTGACCGGTACTCCGCCCTCCCCCCGCCCGGTCCGCCAACTGGGCCTGGTGGCAGCCGACTTCGACGAACAGCGCGACGCCGAGATCGTCGACCTCACGAAGGTGTCCGGCGACGCGGTGACACCGGCGGGCGGCAACGAGGCCGAACTGCTCTACCGGGACTGCGACTTCGGGACGGGCGTCACCGAGATCACGGCCCAGGTGGCGGGCAAGGGACTGGTCGAGGTCGTACTGGACGACGAGGAGGAAGCGGCGGCGGTACTCACCCCGGCGCCGACCGCGGGCCCGTACGACTACACGACGGTCCGGGTCCCGCTCGCCATCGACGGCGGCGTCCACGGCGTCCACGACGTGCGCCTCAGGCTGCGCGGCCCACTGCGGCTCGCGCGCGTCGACTTCTCCGGTTGAGGGTCCGGAGCGGTCGGCACATGGAAGGGGTCCGGCACCGGAAGGCATCGGTGCCGGACCCCTTCGTGACGGCGCGTTCGCGTCATCGGCGAGTGTATGTGAAAACGGTTCCCATTAGCTAGAGGGCAAGGCCCGTCAGTACGAGAACGCGTTCGTACGTGTAGTCGTCCATCGCGAACTTGACGCCCTCGCGGCCGACCCCGGACTGCTTGGCGCCGCCGTACGGCATCTGATCGGCGCGGTAGGACGGCACGTCGCCGATGACGACACCGCCGACCTCCAGGGCGCGGTGGGCCCGGAAGGCGGTCTGGAGGTCGTGCGTGAACACGCCGGTCTGGAGGCCGTACTTGGAGTCGTTGGCGGCGGCGAAGGCCTCGGCCTCACCGTCCACCTTCCGCACGGTGAGGACCGGCCCGAAGACCTCCTCGCAGGAGACCGCGACATCGGCGGGTACGTCGGTGAGGACGGTCGGCGCGTACGAGGCACCGTCCCGCTTGCCACCGGCGAGCAGCTTCGCACCGGCCGCCACGGCCTCCTCGACCCACGCCTCGACCCGCTTGGCGGCGTCCTCGCTGACCAGCGGCCCGACGTCGGTCGCGCCGTCGGCCGGGTCGCCGGTCACCTGGGCCTCGACGGCGGCGACGATCCGGGGCAGCAGCCGGTCGTACACGGAGGCGTCCGCGATGACCCGCTGCACCGAGATGCAGGACTGGCCGCCCTGGTAGTTGGAGAACGTGGCGATACGCGTCGCCGCCCAGTCGAGGTCGGCGTCGGAGGCGTAGTCGCCGAGGACGACGGCCGCGCCGTTGCCGCCCAGCTCCAGGGTGCAGTGCTTGCGCGGCACGGAGTCCATGATCGCGTAGCCGACCTTCTCGGACCCGGTGAACGAGATCACGGGCAGCCGCGGGTCCTGTACGAGGGCGGGCATGCGGTCGTTGGCGACCGGGAGGATGCTCCAGGAACCGGCGGGCAGCTCGGTCTCGGCGAGGAGTTCGCCGATGACGAGGCCGGAGAGGGGCGTGGCCGGGGCGGGCTTGAGGATGATCGGGGCGCCCGCGGCGATCGCGGGGGCGATCTTGTGGGCGCAGAGATTCAGGGGGAAGTTGAAGGGCGCGATGCCGAGGATGACGCCCTTGGGGAAGCGCCGGGTCAGGGCGAGCCGGCCCTGACCGCCGAGGTCGGTGTCGAGGCGCTGTGCCTCGCCGCCGTTGAAGCGCCGGGCCTCCTCGGCGGCGAACCGGAACACGGAGACGGCTCGGCCGACCTCGCCGCGGGCCCACTTGATCGGCTTGCCGTTCTCGGCGGAGATGAGCTGGGCGATCTCCTCCGTGCGCTCGACGAGACGCCGGCTGACGTGGTCGAGGGCGGCGGCGCGGATGTGGGCCGGGGTGGCGGCGAACTCGTCGCGGACTGCGTGAGCCGCGGCGACGGCTTCCTCGACCTGGGCCTCGGTCGGCACGCCGACCTTGCCGACGAGGCGGCCGTCCCAGGGGGAGGTGACGTCGAAGGTGGTGTCGCCGACGGCCTGGCGACCGGCGAGCCAGAAGGCGTGGGTGACGGGCGGCGTGGAGGTCATGGGTACACGGTAGAGCGGGGTGGGCGGGGGGCTGTTTGTCCGGGGTGGAGTGGTGGGGGTCGGGGGTGGGACGGTTTGGCGTGGTGGAGTCTTCTTTTTTCAGCCCGTCCGGCGTTTGAGGACGAGGCCGTTCAGGCCGAAGCGGGGGTCTGGGGGCGGCAGCCCCCAGGGATGGGACGGGTAGGGGCGGCGGGGGCGAGCCAAACCCGCTACTCCCCCACCGCCGCCGTAGTCTTCAACGCCAGCCACAACTCCATCCGCACATCCGGATCATCCAGCGACCGCCCCAGAATCTCCTCCACCCGCCGCATCCGATACCGCAACGTATGCCGATGCACACCAAGATCCGCCGCAGCCGCATCCCACTGCCCATGCCGCGACAGCCACGCCCGCAACGACGCCACCAGATCCCCCCGCCCCGTCGCGTCATGCTCGTACAGCGGACGCAACAACCCGTCCGCGAACGCCCGCACCGCGTCATCCGCGAGCAACGGCACCACGGACCCCGCGGCCAGCTGCTCGTGCCCCACCAGCACCCGCCCCCGCCGCCGGGCCACCGACAACGCCTGCTCGGCCTGCTTGTAGGCGGCGGCAGCGGCGATGGGCCCGGCGGGCCCGGACATCCCCACCACGAGCTCGCCCTCGTCACCGGACCCCTGCGCCGAACCCGAGGAACCCGAGGCACCCGCGCGCCCCCGCACCTCCGCCCGAGCCCCCTCCACCGCCGCCGCGAACTCCCCACAGGCCTCCGCCGCCGCACCCCCGTCCACCGCGAGCACGACCAGCCGTTCCCCCTCCGGCACCACCAGGACCGCCTCCCCGGCCCGCGCGGCGGCCGACTCCAGGCACTCGGCGAGCCCGCCCAGCGGATCACCGTTCGTGTCGGCGGCGACCAGAGCCCCGGCCGTGGTCCTGCTCGCACCCCCGGCATCCCGGACCACGCCCGCTCCCACCCCCGCCGGAGCCGTCGCCGACTCCGCGACGACGATCCGGAACGGCGCGTCGAGCAGCCCGCCGTACAGATCCCCGGCCACCGCACGCGCGTGGTCGGGTTCACCGGCCAGCAGCATGCGCAGCACCGCCGCCCCGATGCGCTGTTCGGCGGCCTGCAGGGAACGGGACCGCTCGGTGGTGAGGGTCAGCAGGGCGATGGCCGAGTGCAGGGCGTACCGCTCCGCCGTACCCAGGGCCGCCGCGGTCCCCACCGCCAGCGCGGCGCGCGGCCGGCGCCCGGTGCCGAGCGAGTGCAGTTCGACGCGGTCCCCCGCGCCTTCTCCCGGCCCCGACCCCTCCCCCTCGCCTTCCCCTTGGTCGCCCCCGCCGCCCGTGCCGACGACCGCACTCGCCGGCGCCGGCCGCTCCCGCAGCCGTTCCACGTCGGCCGTGAGCCGCGCCGCCCGCCGCCCGGCCCACTCGGGCGCGGTGGCGACGACGGCACCGGACGCGTCATACAGCGCGGCCCAGCCGTCGACCTGCGAGGCGAGCGCGGCGAGCAGGCCCTCCGGACCGTCGCTCAGCGCCTGCCGGGTCAGTTCCCGCTGCGCCGCGAAGCCGGCGGTCACCGCGCGGTACTGGTCGGCGGCGATGGCGGCCGACACCGCCTTGCTGATGGCGAGGAAGGGCGTGCGGCGCGGGACTTCGAGGAGCGGGAGTCCCTCCTGGACGGCCGCCTCGACGAGCGCCTCGGGGATGTCCGCGTAGTTGACGCCGACACCGAACCCGAGGCCGACGACCCCCGCCCCGACCAGCCGCTTCACATAGCGCCGCATGGTCTCGGGGTCCTCGGCGTCCAGCTTGAGCGCGGTGATCAGGAGAAGCTCTCCGCCCTCCATGTACGGGACGGGGTCGGCCAGTTCGCTGGCGTGCGCCCAGCGCACGGGCACGTCCAGGCGGTCGCCGCCCGCCCGCACGGTCAGCTTGAGCGCGGAGTGGTGGACGAGCGAGGCGAGCGTCGGGGGCATGGGGCCTTCAGGTCTGTGTGATCTCCGTGAACTTTTGGCCGCCACGTATGAACGGCCTGTATCGATTCTGCCTCACCGTATGTACGCCGGGCTTCGCTCAGCCCCGCAGGTCGACCAGGAGGGGAGGCGCGTGCTCGCCCTCGACGGTCGTCAGGGACAGCACCGCGTGGCCCGGCGGCACCTCGTGCGCCAGTTCGGACGCCGACCAGCGCTCGCGTTCGACCGTACGTACCGTGACGGCGTCGGTGGTGACGGCCTTGCCGGTGACCAGCTTGCGCAGGGCGTGGATGGCGCGGGTCATCGGCTGGTCCGCGAAGACGGTGTGCTTGGCCACGTCCCGTGTCTCCACCCAGGCCGTGCCCCAGGCCTGGGCGAACCGGCTGCCGTCCCAGGTCGTCACACCGGAGAACGCCATACGGCAGCCGACGGCGCCGTACAGCGGCCCGTGCAGCGCCTCGGGGACGTCGCCGATCGTCCGGAGGGCGAGGACGACGCCCGCGTTCTGGGTGCGCAGCCGCTGGATACGGCGTACGGAACCGGCGGTGACCGTCCCGGTGGCGTCGTCGAGGACCAGGCAGGCGAAGTGGGGGCGCTGTGCGTCCCGTACGACCGCGCAGAACTGGGCGAGGACGAGCCGCGTGATCAGCCGGGCGGCCTCCTCGTGGCCGTGCTCGGGCAGGTCGACGCGGACACGGAGCGGATGCTGGGTGAGGGAGCGCAGGGAGAACGGCCGAGCCGTGCCGCCCCCGCCGAAGAAGCCGTCGAAGACCGGCCGGTTCAGCAGTGCGAGCCGGTCCGCGAGAACTCGGCCGACGTCCGTGGGGCTCGCCGCCTGCCGGATGCGTACGTCGAGTTCGCGCCGCATGACGGCGTGCTCGTCCCCCGCGAGGGCCTCCCGCAGGGCCGACAGGGCCGCCGGTTCGCTTCCCAGCAGTTCCCGCAGCCCCGGCAGGGCGGGGAAGCGGCCGTACGCCGCCCGGTAGGGGCCGAGCACCTGTGCGAGGGCGGTGGCGGCGCTGTCGGTGCCGACGGTGTCGAGGTCGCCGACCAGGGCCTCGGCGAGGAAGGAGGCCGCCTCGTCGGGGTCGTCGGAGTCGGCGTAGGGATCGAGGTCGTGGACGGAGTCCCGGTCCCCGATCCGTACGACCACGTCGAACGCGGAGTCGGCGGCGAGGGGGGTCCCCGGCGCGGACACCGTGACGAACGCGCACTGCCCGGTGAGCGCCCGCAGGGCCAGCGCCTCGGTCACCGGTTCGACAAGATGCCGTGTCTTGCCCGCCCCCGACGGTCCGACCGCGAGCAACGAGGTGCCCAGCACATCGGGCCCGAGCGCGGCACCGGCGCCGTGATAGGCGAGCGGCGCCCGCTCGGCGGCGACCCACCGCCCGATACGGACCTGCCCCGCGGCCAGGTCGTGACGTGCGGTACGCCGGGACAGGTCCCGGGCGCCGGAGGGGTGGGTCCAGGCCGCCGCGCCCTGCCGCAGCACGGTGTCCCGGAAGCCGGCGAGCAACCCGTCCCGCCTGGCGAGCCTCCACGCGTGCTCGACCCGGGCGCAGTCCACGTCGTTCATCCGACCGCCGGCCACCTCGGCGGTGAGCAGCTCGGCGGCCTCGTACTGCCCGGCCTCCCGGAGGTCGGGCCACTGTTCGCGGGGCCGGTCGGCGGGCGCGGGGCCGGTGGGTCCGGCGGCGGCCTTACGGGCGGCGAGGCGTTCCTTGGCGTACGGCAACCAGCCGCCGACGCGCGCGAACGGCCACACGACAAGCAGGGTGATGACGGTGTACAGACCGACCTTGAAGACGGTCGACCCGAACACGTCGAACCCGCCGGAGATCAGGGCGACGAGGGCGACGACGGCATCGACGATCGGCAGGGCGTCCCAGCCGACGCCCGGAAAGGCGTCCGGAAACACGAAGCTGAGCGTGAGGAGGGCCGCGGCGGCGGCGAGCAGCGCCCGCGAGGGCTGCGCCCGGCGTCCGACGAAATGCCGGGCGATGTCGGGCCAGCTACCGAGCCGCCCCATCCCGTAGAGCAGCACAAGAAAGAAAACACCGTTGTAGACGAGGACAGCGGCGCTGCCCTCCCACCCCTTGGGCGAGACGGTGCCGCCCCACCACCAGTCCTCCGGCGTGAACAGCTTCAGCAGCACCGACTGGTAGGGCATCGCGCCCCGCCGCCAGAGCGACCACAGGAACAGCCCGACGACGAGCGGCACCAACAACCCGACAACCGTGACCGGCGAAAGCCGCTCCGCCGCCTGCGCCCCCTTGGGCAGCCGATACCCGTACCGCCAGATCCCGGGCTTGGCGTCGGGCCGCCGCGCGTTGAGCCACTCGACGAGGGAGACAGGCGCGGACACCCCCTGCCCGCCGACCCGCGGAGCCCCCACAGGCCGAGGCGGCACAGCACCCCCACCCGGCGGCCCCGCCGGACGAGGCACAGGATTCGCATGAGTACCCCGCGCGTCCTGCGTCCCGTCGCTGTCCATCGCCCTGCCCCCTGACCAGCCGTAAGGCCCACCATCAGTCAACAGCGGCCAATCTAACGCCCCCACAAGGGGAGTTCACCGCTTACGCGGCCGACCTCGCGGAGCAGGCCTTGGCGCGCCCCCGCTCCTGAGGGTCTTTCACCGGGGCACTCGACTGTCCACCAAGTCCAACGACACACCCCCACCACTCCCAAACGGTGCATGCCCGCCCCCACCCCCCAGCCCTAGCCTGCGGAGAGAAGCGCGGTGAAAGTCCCGCGTCTGTCCCGGTCGAGAACCCCCGCCCCTCACGCCCCCAGGAGCCCTCATGACCTCCCTCCCCCAGGAGCGACGCCTCCTCACCGCCATTCCCGGACCCAAGTCGCAGGAGCTCCAGGCCCGGCGGCTTGCCGCTGTCGCGGGTGGGGTCGGGTCGGTGTTGCCCGTGTTCACCGCGCGTGCCGGTGGTGGGATCGTCGAGGACGTCGACGGGAACCGGCTGATCGACTTCGGGTCCGGTATCGCCGTGACCTCGGTCGGCGCCAGTGCCGAGGCGGTTGTGCGGCGGGCCTCCGCCCAGCTCGCCGACTTCACGCACACCTGTTTCATGGTCACGCCGTACGAGGGGTACGTCGAGGTCGCCGAGGCGCTCGCCGAGCTGACCCCGGGCGATCACGCCAAGAAGAGCGCCCTCTTCAACAGCGGCGCCGAGGCCGTCGAGAACGCCGTGAAGATCGCGCGGGCGTACACCAAGCGCCAGGCCGTCGTCGTGTTCGACCACGGGTACCACGGGCGTACGAACCTCACCATGGCCCTCACCGCCAAGAACATGCCGTACAAGCACGGCTTCGGGCCGTTCGCTCCCGAGGTGTACCGCGTGCCGGTGGCGTACGGCTACCGGTGGCCGACCGGTGCCGAGAACGCCGGTCCCGAGGCCGCCGCGCAGGCGATCGACCAGATCGGCAAGCAGGTCGGCGCGGACAACGTCGCCGCGATCATCATCGAGCCGGTGCTCGGTGAGGGCGGCTTCATCGAGCCCGCGAAGGGATTCCTGCCGGCGATCCGCAAGTTCGCCGCCGACAACGGCATCGTCTTCGTCGCCGACGAGATCCAGTCCGGTTTCTGCCGGACCGGGCAGTGGTTCGCGTGCGAGGACGAGGGCATCGTGCCCGACCTGATCACCACCGCCAAGGGCATCGCGGGCGGTCTGCCGCTCGCCGCCGTCACCGGGCGCGCCGAGATCATGGACGCGGCGCACGCGGGCGGGCTCGGCGGGACGTACGGCGGCAATCCGGTCGCCTGCGCGGGCGCGCTCGGCTCGATCGAGACGATGAAGGAGCTCGACCTCAACGCCAGGGCCAGGCGCATCGAGGCCGTCATGAAGGCACGGCTGACCGCCATGGCCGAGAAGTTCGAGGTCATCGGTGACATCCGGGGGCGGGGCGCGATGATCGCCATCGAGCTGGTCAAGGACCGCACCACCAAGGAGCCCAACCCGGAGGCGACCGCGGCTCTGGCCAAGGCCTGCCATCAGGAGGGTCTGCTGGTCCTCACCTGCGGCACTTACGGCAACGTCCTCCGCTTCCTGCCCCCGCTGGTGATCGGTGAGGACCTCCTCAACGAGGGCCTCGACATCATCGAGCAGGCCTTCACCAGCGTCTGACGTCTCCTCGGCTCCCGCCACCCCTCCGCACCACTCGTCCGTACCGGCCGACCGGCCCGGATTCCGCTTGTTTTCCGGGCCGGAGCGGGCGTCCGCAGAGCGTGTGAAGAAGGTGTGCGAGGTGGATGGCGGGTTACGGTTGCACCTGTTTCAGGCCCCTCCACTGCCGTAGGTTCTATCCAGATGAGAGATACACCCCGCTCGCAGGAAACTGCGGGTGGCACCTGGTCGGGGCCTCCCCAGCTTCGATCCGGTCGTGCCCTCGCGCACACAACCGGAGCTTCCGGCTCCGGATCTCCTCACCGGTCGGACGGTCGCCCGCCCCAAACCCCCCGGGGCGAGCGACGACCCGGCCTGATCGGCCACCCTGGAGCTACCCCCCCTGTTCCAGGGTGGCCGATTTCTCGGCTTTCCCGGAGTCTCCTCTCCTTTCTGACCCTCGCGGTCCTCCTCTTCCTCTTCGCGCTGATCACCTGGCAGGTCGCCGTCCACGGCCCCCTCGCCCGCGCGGACGAACGCCTCAGCGACTGGCTCGTCCACCCGTCCCGGGGCTGGGCCCTCCTCGCCGACCTCGGCAGCATCGTGGTCGCCGTTCCCCTCCTGCTCGCCGTCCTGGCGTACGTCGGTCTGCGCGCCCGCCGGGCGGGTACGGAGCGCTGGTGGCGGGAACCCTTCGCGGCCGGCGTGCTGATGGGGGCCGTACCGGTGATCGTCGTACCGCTGAAGGAGCTGGTCGCCCGGGCCGGGCCGCCGGTCATGGGGCCCGGCACCGGGTTCTACCCCTCCGGTCACACCGCGACGGCCGTCGTGGCCTACGGCTCCGCCACGCTGCTCCTGCTGCCGTGGCTGCGTCGTACGTCCGCCCGTCGGCTCGTCCTGGCCGGCTGTCTCGCCCTCAACGCCGCCGTCGCCGTCGGACTGGTCGTCCGGGGTTTCCACTGGCCGCTGGACGTGGTGGCGAGCTGGTGTCTGTGCGGGGCGCTGCTGATTCTGCTGCGGCTGTTCGTGCGCAGGCCCTCACCCTGATCCCGTCGGCGGCCAGGCCACCCTCCAGTGCGGTGCGATCACATGCACCGGCGTGAAGTCGGGCTCGGTGCCGCCCGGGTGGAAGGTCCGCATGGTGGTCTCGGCGGTCACCTTGAGGTCCCAGTCGATCGAGGCCCGGAGGTCACCGCAGGTGAAGTCGGCGAACAGCCGCCAGTCGACCAGTCCCCGGTCCGCCGTGTGGGGGGCGAGAACCAGCCGCCAGGCCGTACGGGCGGGGATCCGCAGCGGCAGCCGGTAATCCGGCACCACGGGTATGCCCTGTCCGTCGAGCGCGGGCCGCACCAGGGGCGGAGTCTCGTCGAGGAACACCTCCGCGTCCGGCACCTGCATGGGCGTGTAGGCCGCCAGCCCGCGCCGGCGCGACTCCGACAGTTCCTCGGAGAACGAGATCGCGGGACCGGGCTGAGGGACGAGGCTCACCCCGCTCGGTTTCAGCGGGTGGCGGCCGAGCACCTGGGCGCGCAGGCCCCGCAGGACGAGTTCCTCGTCACCGGTCGCCGCCAGGTCGACGTACACGTTGTGGCCGGTCAGAGGTATCTGCAGGGGCTCGGGGCCGACGGTGGTGCTGGGGTCGAGCACGGCGAAGGCATGGCTCAGTCCGCCGAGCCGTATGTCGAAGTTCTCGGGGTGCTCGGGGTGCTCGGGGTGCGCGGGGTGCGCGGGGTGCGCGGGGTGCGCGGGGTGCGCGGGGTGCGCGGGGTGCTCCGGGACCTGTGGTGCCTGTTTCCGTTCGCGTCCTCGCCACCACTTCACGCCTCGTCCTCCCAGCTCAGGCCGCGCGGCGGTCGGGCCGCCGTGCGGAACGGGTGGCCCGCGAGGTCCACCCTGACGGTTCCGGCGCGCCGGCCGCACACCCAGTCGAGCTCCAACTCCCAGGCCACCTGCCAGCGTTCGGTCTCCACGCGCAGTTCGAAGGTCTCCGGGTCGTCCGGGCCGACCGTGTACGAGAAGCCGGCCGGGGTGTCCTCGCCGCGCGGTTCGAGGCGGGGCGGGTCCTCGTCGAGCAGCACGGTGTAGGCGCGCACCGGGAGGATCCCGGCGTGCGGCCACAACACCCCGCGCGGTGAACGCCGTTCGAGCACGACGACCCGAAGTCCCGCCAGCACGACGGTGCGTTCGGGTGCCGTGACGTACAGCCGTACGGTGTGCCCGCTCGCCGGTACGACACGCGGGGGTTCACCGGCGTCCGCGGGCACATGTACGTAGCTGACGTCCGAGAGGTCGACGTGGAAGTCCACCGGGTCGACGTGGGGTGTTCGGCGACGCAGGAAGCGGGCCGCCGGCTCGACCAGGGCGGCGGTGACCACCAGGCTCAGGACCGAGGTGAGCCAGCCCGGGGCGACGGCGAACACCCACAGGGAGGCCGCCGCCACGACCGTGAAGGCGAGGGCCGCGACGATCGCGCGCCCTCGGGCGCCCAGACGCCTCGCTCTGTCCCCGAGCGCCACGGCGGCTCCTGTCGTAGTCAATTGCCGAGCCGCACCCGGGAGTTACCCGGGAGTCACCCGGTTGTACACAGCCGTGATCCGGCTGTACCCAGCTGCCGCCCTTGCGACACTCTGTTCGAGACAACCGCGAGAGTCCCGGGCCTCACCTGTCCTGGTCCGTCGCGAGACTCGCCGCCGCCTCGTGCATGGCCAGTTCGAGGAGCGCCGGGTCGGTGAGGGTGCCGGTGCCGTCCGGGGGGACCAGCCAGCGGACGCCTCCGGTCACCCGGCCCGGGTACGGCACGACGATCCAGGTGCCGCGTCCCGCCGTACGCACGCCCGTGCCCAGCCACCGGGCCGCGGTGCCCGGCGGCACGAAGAACCCCATCCTGGAGTCGCCGAAGTCGACGAGTACCGGGCCGGGTTGGTCGATGACACGGGTGAGGACGTCGAGGGTGGGATAGCCGAGTTCACCCGGCAGGATCAGTACGTCCCAGGCCTTGCCGGCGGGCAGCAGCACGATCCCCAGGGGATTGCGCTCCCATTCCCAGCGGCAGGCCTCGGGATCCGGAGCAACGGACGCCAGCCACTCGACCGCCGTTTTCGCCCCAGCCATGGGGGACCTCCCTTTCTCTGTGAACGCTGGTCGCGTTCATGAGAGAGAGGGAGGTTCCCCGGGGGCATTACGCGGGTTCCGCCAGGTTTCGGTAGTGAACCTGTTCATAGGCGCCCTTAAGGGGCGCGGGGAACTGCGCGACAAGCCCCCACCGCCCGGGCAGCCGACGACCAACCCACTAACTGTCGAATCCCAACCCGACCCGATCCATCGCCCTCAGCCACAGATTCCGCCGCCCCCCACGCGCATCGGCCCGCGCCAACGACCACTTCGTCAACGCGATCCCCGTCCACGCGAACGGCTCCGGCGGAAACGGCAGCGGCTTCCGGCGGACCATCTCCAGCGACGTCCGCTCCGTGCGCTCCCCCGCCAGCAGGTCGAGCATCACGTCCGCGCCGAAACGGGTCGCCCCGACGCCGAGGCCGGTGAACCCCGCCGCGTACGCCACCTTGCCCGCGTGCGCGGTGCCGAAGAACGCCGAGAAGCGCGAGCAGGTGTCGATCGCGCCGCCCCAGGCGTGTGTGAAGCGGACGCCCTCAAGCTGCGGGAAGCAGGTGAAGAAATGCTCGGCCAGCTTGGCGTAGGTCTCCGGCCGGTCGTCGTACTCGGCGCGCACCCGGCCGCCGTACGGGTAGATCGCGTCGTAGCCGCCCCAGAGGATGCGGTTGTCGGCGCTCAGCCGGAAGTAGTGGAACTGGTTGGCGCTGTCCCCGAGGCCCTGGCGGCCTCGCCAGCCGATGTCGGCGAGCCGCGATGCGCTCAGCGGCTCGGTCATCAGCGCGTAGTCGTATACGGGGACCGTGTAGGCGCGCACCCGCTTGACCAGGTTCGGAAAGATGTTCGTGCCGAGCGCGACCCGGCGGGCGCGGATCGACCCGTAGGGCGTGCGTACGGCCATTCCGGCGCCGTACGGCCGCAGGGTCAGCGCGGGGGTGTGTTCGTAGACGCGGACGCCGAGGCGGAGGCAGGCCCGTTTGAGGCCCCAGGCCAGTTTCGCCGGGTTGAGCATCGCGACGCCGGTGGGGTCGTGCAGGCCGGCCAGGAAGGTGGGGGACGCGACCTGCTCCCGTACCGCTTCCGTGTCCAGGAACTCGGTGCCGTTCGCCAGGCCCCTGCCTGCCAACTCCTCGTGCCAGGAACGGAGTTCGGCGGCCTGGTGCGGTTCGGTGGCGACGTCGATCTCACCGGTGCGTTCGAAGTCGCAGTCGAGGGAGTGACGGGCGACGGCCTTCTCGATCTCGTCGAGGTTGCGCGCGCCGAGTTCCTCGAGCCGGTGGATCTCGTCCGGCCAACGGGCCAGACCGTTGGCCAGACCGTGGGTGAGGGAGGCGGCGCAGAACCCGCCGTTGCGGCCGGAGGCGGCCCAGCCCACCTCGCGGCCCTCGACGAGCACGACGTCCCGGCGGGGGTCGCGCTCCTTGGCGATCAGCGCGGTCCACAGCCCGCTGTACCCGCCACCGACCACCAGCAGGTCGCAGGTCTCGCCGCCGGTGAGGGCGGGCTCGGGGCGCGGCCTGCCGGGGTCGTCCAGCCAGTACGCGACGGGCTGGGCGTCGGAAAGAGACTTGGTCCAGCGATTTACGTTTCCATGGGTCATGGCGCTTGGGGCCATGATTCCAACTCCCTACGAATTCTTCTGTCTGTTGCGGCGGTTTCCGATGACCATTCCGGTCAGTACGAGCAGTACGGCGATCAGGAACATGGCCGTACCGATGACATTGATCTGGACGGGCGTTCCGCGCTGGGCCGAACCCCAGACGAACATGGGGAAGGTGACGGTCGAGCCCGCGTTGAAGTTGGTGATGATGAAATCGTCGAAGGAGAGCGCGAAGGCGAGCAGCGCACCCGCGGCGATTCCGGGGGCCACGATGGGCAGGGTGACGCGTACGAAGGTCTGCACCGGCCCCGCGTACAGGTCCCGGGCGGCCTCCTCGAGCCGTGGGTCCATCGACATCACGCGTGCCTTCACGGCGACGACGACGAAGCTGAGGCAGAACATGATGTGGGCGATCAGGATCGTCCAGAAGCCCAACTGCGCGCCCAGGTTGAGGAACAGGGTGAGCAGCGAGGCCGCCATGACGACCTCGGGCATCGCCATCGGCAGGAAGATCAGCGAGTTGACGGCCCCCCGCGCGCGGAAGCGGTAGCGCACCAGCGCGAAGGCGATCATCGTGCCGAGGACGGTCGCGCCGACGGTCGCCCAGAAGGCGATCCGCAGGCTGAGCGAGAGCGAGCCGCACATTCCGGCGACCCCGCACGGATCACGCCAGGCGTCCGTCGAGAAATGCTGCCACTCGTAGTTGAAGCGGCCCTTCGGTTTGTTGAAGGAGAACACCGTGACGACGATGTTCGGCAGCAGCATATAACCGAGTGTCACCAGTCCCGCGATGACGACGAAATGGCTCTTGAGCCAGCGCCCGATCGAGTTCAGGAAGGCCATTTAAACCAGGTCCTCCGTCCCGGACTTACGGATGTAGAGGGTGACCATGGCGAGAATCGCGGCCATGAGAAGGAAGGAGAGTGCGGCTGCCGTCGGATAGTCGAGGATGCGCAGGAACTGCGTCTGGATGACGTTGCCGATCATGCGGGTGTCGGTGGAGCCGAGGAGGTCGGCGTTGACGTAGTCGCCGCTCGCCGGGATGAAGGTGAGCAGTGTCCCGGAGACGACTCCGGGCATCGACAGCGGGAAGGTGACCTTGCGGAACGTCGTGAACGGCCGGGCGTAGAGGTCGCCGGCCGCCTCGTGCAGCCGTCCGTCGATGCGTTCGAGCGAGGTGTAGAGCGGCAGGATCATGAACGGCAGGAAGTTGTACGTCAGACCGCACACCACCGCGAGCGGCGTGGCCAGCACCCGGTCCCCCGCCGTGATGCCGAGCCAGCTGGTGACGTCCAGGACGTGCAGTGAGTTGAGGGCGCCGACGACCGGGCCGCCGTCCGCGAGGATCGTCTTCCAGGCGAGCGTCCGGATCAGGAAGCTGGTGAAGAACGGCGCGATGACCAGGATCATGATCAGGTTGCGCCAGCGTCCCGCGCGGAACGCGATCAGATAAGCGAGCGGATACCCCAGCACCAGGCACAGGAGCGTCGCGGCACCGGCGTACAGCACCGAGCGCAGGAACTGCGGCCAGTAGTCGGACAGGGCGTCCCAGTAGGTCGCGAAGTGCCAGGTGACCTTGTAGCCCTCCTCCAGTGAGCCCGTCTGCACGGACGTGGAGGCCTGGTAGACCATCGGCAGCGCGAAGAACACGAACAGCCACAGGAGGCCGGGCAGGAGCAGCCAGTACGGCGTCCAGCGGCCCCTTCTTCGCAGGGGCTTCTTGGCCGGCGCGGGCACCAGGGGCGGCGCGTCTGGGGTCGCGGTGGCCATCAGGCGGCCTCTTCCTCGTCGACCGTCTTCACGCCTGCGTCTATGTCCTGGTCGGCGTCAAGCCCGAACGTGTGCGCGGGGTTCCAGTGCAGGACGACCTCCGCGCCGGGGGTCAGCCTGGCGTCGCGGTCGATGTTCTGGACGTACACCTCGAACTCGGGGCAGACGGGGCTGTCGACGACGTACTGCGTGGAGACGCCGATGAAACTGGTGGCGGCGATCTTTCCGGTGATGCGGTTGCGGCCGGCCGGAATGTCACCGGCGTCGTCCGCGTGCGTGAGGGAGATCTTCTCGGGGCGGACCCCGACGAGCACCTTGCCGCCGGTCCTGGTCGGCGCCGAGCAGCGTGCCTCGGGCAGCAGCAGCTTGCCGCCGCCCGCCTTGAGGACGATCTCGTCGCCGCTCTTGGTGTCCACCTCGGCCTCGATGAGGTTGGAGGTGCCGAGGAAGTTCGCGACGAAGGTGGTGTGCGGGTTCTCGTAGAGATCGGCGGGCGAGCCGAGCTGTTCGACCCTGCCCCCGTTCATCACGGCGACCGTGTCGGCCATCGTCATGGCCTCCTCCTGGTCGTGCGTGACATGGACGAAGGTGATGCCGACCTCGGTCTGGATGCGCTTGAGCTCCAGCTGCATCTGGCGGCGCAGCTTGAGGTCGAGGGCGCCGAGCGGTTCGTCGAGGAGCAGCACCTTGGGGTGGTTGATCAGCGCGCGGGCGACGGCGACGCGCTGCTGCTGGCCGCCGGAGAGCTGATGCGGCTTCTTGCGCGCCTGCTCGCCCAGCTGTACGAGCTCCAGCATGTCCTCGACCTGCTTCTTCACCGACTTGATGCCGCGCCGGCGCAGACCGAAGGCGATGTTCTCGAAGATGTCGAGGTGCGGGAAGAGGGCGTACGACTGGAAGACGGTGTTCACCGGCCGCTTGTACGGCGGCAGGTGGGTGACCTCCTGCTCGCCGAGGAAGACCGTCCCGGAGGAAGGTTCCTCCAGGCCCGCGATCATCCGCAGGGTCGTGGTCTTTCCGCAGCCGGAGGCGCCGAGCAGGGCGAAGAAGGAGCCCTGCGGGACGGTGAGGTCGAGGGGGTGCACGGCGGTGAAGGAGCCGTACCGCTTGCTGATCCCGGAGAGACGGACGTCGCCGCCGTGGTCTGTGCTGGTGCTGGTCATGATGTGGTCCTTGGGGAGTCGGAGGGGTGGCGCACCGCTGGGGGCAGGCGGGGCTACGCCCCCGTCAACTTCGCGAACTTCTCCTCGTACGCCGTCTCTTCTGTCTGGCTCAGGGACCGGAACGCGTGGGACTTCGCGGCCATCGCCGCGTCGGGAATGATCAGCGGGTTGTCCGCCGCGTCCTTGTCGAGCTTCGCGAGGTAGGGCTTCACCCCGTCGACGGGACACACGTAGTTGATGTAGGCGGCCAGTTCGGCGGCCGGCTCGGGCTCGTAGTAGTAGTCCATGAGCCGCTCGGCGTTCGTCTTGTGGCGTGCCTTGTTGGGGATCAGCATGTTGTCGCTCGAGGTGATGTAGCCGCTGTCCGGGATGATGAAGTCGATGTCCGGGCTGTCCGCCTTGAGCTGGACCACGTCACCCGCCCAGGCGATACAGGCCGCGAAGTCGCCCGAGGTCAGGTCGGCCGTGTAGTCGTTGCCGGAGAAGCGGCGGATCTGGCCCTTGTCGACGGCCTTCTGGAGGCGGGCGATCGCCGCGTCGTAGTCGTCGTCGGTGAACTTCGCCGGGTCCTTGCCCATGTCGAGCAGGGTCATCCCGATGCTGTCGCGCATCTCGGAGAGGAACCCGACGCGCCCCTTCAGCTTGGGGTTGTCGAGCATGTCGGAGACCGACTTCACCTCGATGCCGTCGAGCGCCTTCTTGTTGTAGGCGATGACGGTCGAGATGCCCTGCCAGGGGTACGAGTAGGCGCGGCCCGGGTCCCAGTCGGGGCTGCGGAACTGCTGGGCCAGGTTCGCGAACGCGTGCGGAAGGTTCGACGCGTCGAGTTTCTGGACCCAGCCGAGCCGGATCAGCCGGCCGGCCAGCCAGTCGGTGAGGACGATGATGTCCCGGCCGGTGTCCTGGCCCGCCGCGAGCTGCGGTTTGATCTTGCCGAAGAACTCGACGTTGTCGTTGATGTCCTCGGTGTACTTGACCTTGATACCGGTCCGCTCGGTGAACGCGTCGAGCGTGGGGTGGTGCTTCTCGCTCTCGTCGACGTCCATGTACTCGGTCCAGTTGGAGAAGTTGACGGTCTTCTCCTTGGCCGAGTGGTCGTCCGCGGAGACGCCTCCCGCGGTCTTGCCGGCCGCGGGGATCCCGCAGCCGGTCAGCGCACCGAGGCCGCCGGCCACCAGGGCGCCGCCCGCGGAGGCGCGCAGCAGGGACCGGCGGGTCAGGGCGGCCCTGCCGTTTCGGAAGCTGCGCCGCATGGCGGCCAGCTGGGCCGGTGAAAGGCGGTCGGGCTCGTACTGCTCCATGCGCGTGGTGCCCTTTCGGAAGGGTGGGCGGCCGCTGGTCGGTCGGCCTATGTCCGGTCAGCGGTCCCCGAAGATCGTGCGGTGCCAGTCCTTGCGGGCAACCGCGGTGTTGTCGAACATGACGTGCTTGATCTGTGTGTACTCCTCGAACGAGTACGCGGACATGTCCTTGCCGAAGCCGGACGCCTTGTACCCTCCGTGCGGCATCTCGCTGATGATCGGGATGTGGTCGTTGACCCACACACAGCCCGCCTTGATCTCACGGGTGGCGCGGTTGGCCCGGTAGACGTCCCGGGTCCAGGCGGAGGCGGCGAGACCGTAGGGCGTGTCGTTGGCGAGACCGATGCCCTCGTCGTCGCTGTCGAAGGGCAGGACGACCAGCACGGGCCCGAAGATCTCCGACTGGACGATCTCGCTGTCCTGGGCGGCGTCGGCGACCAGGGTGGGCCGGTAGTAGGCGCCGCTCTTCAGCTCCCCCTGAGGAGCCTCGCCGCCGGTCACCACGCGCGCGTAGGCACGCGCCCGCTCGACGAAACCGGCGACACGGTCGCGTTGCGCGTGCGAGATGAGCGGCCCGATGTCGGTCGCCGGGCCGAACGGATCACCGACCCGTACGCCCTCCATCAGCGCGGCGGTCCTGGCGACGAACTCCTCGTACAGCGGGCGTTGCACGTACGCGCGCGTGGCGGCCGTGCAGTCCTGCCCGGTGTTGATGAGGGCGCCGGCGACAGCGCCGTTGACGGCGGCGTCGAGATCGGCGTCGTCGAAGACGAGGAAGGGGGCCTTGCCGCCGAGTTCCAGGTGGAGCCGCTTGACGGTGGCGGTGGCGACCTCGGCGACCCGCTTGCCCACGGCGGTGGACCCGGTGAAGGACGTCATGGCGACATCGGGATGCCCGACGAGATGCTCACCGGCTTCCTTGCCGGTCCCGGTGACGATGTTGACGACACCGTCCGGGATCCCGGCCGCGGTGGCCGCCTCGGCGAAGAGGAGGGAGGTCAGCGGGGTCAGCTCGGCGGGCTTGAGCACGATGGTGTTGCCGGCCGCGATCGCCGGGAGAATCTTCCAGGCGGCCATCTGGAGCGGGTAGTTCCAGGGCGCGATGGAGCCGACGACACCGATGGGTTCCCGGCGGACGTACGAGGTGTGGTCGCCTGAGTACTCCCCGGCCGACTGGCCCTGGAGATGCCGGGCGGCGCCCGCGAAGAACGCGGTGTTGTCGATCGTGCCCGGCACGTCGAACTCTCGGGTCAGCTTGAGGGGCTTGCCGCACTGGAGGGACTCGGCGCGCGCGAATTCCTCGGCTCGCTCGGCGAGGACGGCGGCGAAACGGTGCAGCGCGTCGGAACGCTCGCCCGGAGTGGCCCCGGCCCAGCCCGGGAAGGCCGCGCGCGCGGCGGCGACAGCGGCGTCCACGTCCGCGTGACCGGCCAGCTCGTACGAGTAGACCGTGTCGCCGGTGGCCGGGTCGACGACCGCGAACGTGTGGCCGGAGGTGCCGTGGGTCGGACGGCCCGCGATGTACTGCGCGCCTGCCGCGAGCCGTTCCTGTGCCGGGAAGCGATGGCCCGAATTGTGCATGTCGCTCTCCTCCGCCGCCCTCCCCGTACTGCGGGGGTCAACGTAGCTCCGAGTCGATTTGAGTGCCGATCCTGACAGAGTAAGTGGACTCCAACAAGTGATTCCGTTGTTGCCTTTTGGTTACGCGACGGAATCTGTCGGCGAGGTGTCCAGTCGGACGGGAAATCAAGGGACGCGATGTCAGTGGTGACTGCCAGACTCGCGTGCATGGGGAAACTCGCTCAGAAGCCGGAAAAACCTGGGAAGCCGGGGCAGATCGATTCATGGGAGGCGCTGACCAGGGAAGTCCGTGCGGGGACCCAGGTCAAGTACCTGCACTTCTGGGGGCACCGGCCCCGCCCGGACGGCGGTGTGGGGGCGAGCTGTCTCAGCCAGTGGTGGCCGGCCGCGTTTTCCGTTGACGGGGTGGAGTACGCGACGGCCGAGCACTGGATGATGGCCGCCAAGGCCCGCCTGTTCGAGGACGCGGAGGCGGAGCGCCGGGCGATCTCGGCACCGAACCCGGCACTGGCGAAGAAGGCCGGCCGGCTGGTGCGCGGCTTCGACGAGGCCGTGTGGGAGCGCGAGCGGTTCGCGATCGTGGTCGAGGGCAGCGTCCACAAGTTCGCCGCGCATCCCGCGCTGCGGGAGTTTCTGCTGGGCACGGGCGAGCGCGTCCTGGTGGAGGCGAGCCCGGTGGACCGTGTATGGGGCATCGGCCTCGCCGCGAACGACGAGGCGGCGATGAACCCGGAACGCTGGCGCGGCCCAAACCTGCTGGGCTTCGCGCTGATGGAAGCACGGACTCGGTTGCGAGAAGGCTGAGGTGCCGCCGGCAACCTTGACTGGTCCGGGCTGCAGCGGAGGACTGGCGGCACCACGAGACCGGCCCGCACCCCCACGCCGGTGACACAGCCACACCCGGCCCACACCGGCACGGGGTTCGCCCGGGACCGTCAAAGCCGCCGGTCACCGGTCAGAGGCACCCGCCACCGACACACCCGGGGCCCGCCGGATGGGGCCAACCCCACCGACGCGCGCATTCCGCCGCAACCCACGGATGGGGCCACAGCCGCGCCGGCGTGCTCATTCCGCCGGGCCCGGCAAGGCCTCCGGCCACCGGCTACACACACCCGACACCGACACAGCCGGGGCCCGACGCATAGGGACGCCCCCGCCGACGCGCGCATTCCGCCGAGACGGGCAAAGCCGCCGCTCAACGGCCACACGCCGGACGCCGACACAGCCGCGCCCTGCGGACGGGGCCACCCCCGCCGACGTGCGCTCTCCGCCGGGACCGGCAAAGCCGCAGCTCACCGGCCGCACACACCCGACACCGACACAGCCGCGCCCGACGCATGGGGCCAACCGCACCGACGCGCGCATTCCGCCGGGACCCACGGATGGGGCCACAGCCGCGCCGGCGTGCTCATTCCGCCGGGACCGGACAGAGCCCGGCGCGACAAGTCGCACACACCGACGGCGGCACAGAGGGCTGGGCCCCGCCTACGTGGGCGGGCGTTTCGCTGGGACCGGGCAGGGACGGCCGCCTCCGGACGCACGGCCCGGGGGCGGTACGGGACGCGCACCCGCCAGCTGCAGCTCCACGTTCTCGCGGCACGCGCACCACGTCGGACCCGGCCGAGCCGCCTCCCGGGCCGCTCGGTCGGACCGGACCTGTACCCCAGCCCTACCGGGGCTGGGACAAGACGCTCGAGTAGCTGCCCTCGTCGGTGTTCAGGGAGCCCTGCTCGCCCAACACGATCAAGAGGGCGCCCAGCGCCACGGCCAGGACGATGCCCACGGCACCGCAGATTATCCCGGCCAGTGCCTGGCCCGCGTTGGTCGCCTGGCCCCGGCGGGCCCGCTGGCGGGCGACCAGGCCGAAGACCACGGCGAGGATGCCGAGGACGATCGCCAGCGGCCAGATGCAGAAGACGGCGGCCGAGACGATGCCGACCACGAGTGAGGCCGTACCCAGGCCGTTCATCGGCTGCGGCGCCATGGGGGCCCAGCCGTAGCCGGGCCCTCCGCCGTACGTCGGATACGTGGGCCCGGAACCGGCGTATCCGGGCTGCTGCGGATAGCCGTAACCCGCCCCTGACGGATAGGACGGGTAGGCGTACGGGGCCTGTCCGGGGCCGTCGGGTGCTATCGGCGGCGGGGGGACCGGTGCGCCGGGTGCGCCGGGCTGGGTGTAGGCGGCCTGCGGGGCGGGGGGTGCGAAGGGGTTGTCCCGCGGGGCGCCCGCCGCGGGGCCGCCGGGCGGGGCGAAGGGGTTGGACCAGGGCCGGGAGTCCTGTGCGCCCGACGGGGGTGAGACGACCGTGGGGGTGGAGGGAGGGGGCTGGTTGGTGTCGCCGTTGGTCCAGTACAGGGTGGTGGCGGGGCTGTCGGAGCCGGAGCCGGGCCCGTCCGCCGCCGGCGCCGCCCACGGGTCGCGCTCGGCGCCGGAATCCGCCGCACCCCCGGGCGCGGACTCGGCCGGAGGCTTCTCCAGCGGGACCCGCGCAGGTGTACCGCTCGCGGCAGGGCTCTCCCCGGCGGCTCCGCCGCTCTCCGCACCCCCCGAACCCGCCCCCTCCGCAGGCATGTTCTCCGGCGAGTGCGGCGGCTGCGCGGCATCGGACATGCTCGGGGTCCCCTCGTTCGTACGTTCTGTCATGCTACGGCCCGGGGTCAGAGGGGCGACGGGGGCACCTCGTAACCCACAGGCGTCTCCCCGCAGGCCCGTCCTACGATGATCCCCGAGTCATCGATCAGCCGATCACCCGCGTCCCGCCGGCCTCCGCACGGTCCGGGGCGCCGTTCCCGGGGAGGAACCCTTGACAGACCACCACCAGCGTGACGCAGCCGGCGCCCGCGACCCGCACGCCTTCATCGCCGGGCTGCCCAAGGCCGAACTGCACGTCCACCACGTCGGCTCCGCCTCCCCCCGGATCGTCTCCCAGCTGGCCGCCCGCCACCCCGACTCCCAGGTGCCCACCGATCCCGAGGCCCTGGCCGACTTCTTCACGTTCACGGACTTCGCCCACTTCATCAAGGTGTACCTGTCCGTCGTGGACCTCGTCCGCACACCCGAGGACGTACGGCTGCTGACGTACGAGATCGCCCGGGACATGGCCCGGCAGCAGGTCCGCTACGCCGAGCTGACCATCACCCCCTTCTCCTCCACCCGCCGGGGCATCGACGAGCGGGCCTTCATGGACGCGATCGAGGACGCCCGCAAGTCGGCGGAGGCCGAGTTCGGGACCGTACTGCGCTGGTGCTTCGACATCCCGGGCGAGGCCGGTCTCGAATCGGCCGAGGAGACGGTACGGCTCGCCACCGACGACCGGCTGCGCCCGGAGGGCCTGGTGTCGTTCGGGCTCGGCGGCCCGGAGATCGGCGTCCCCAGGCCGCAGTTCAAGCCGTACTTCGACCGGGCGATCGCCGCCGGACTGCGGTCGGTGCCGCACGCGGGCGAGACCACGGGACCGGAGACGGTGTGGGACGCGCTGAACCACCTGCGCGCCGAGCGCATCGGGCACGGCACGAGTTCCGCCCAGGACCCCGAACTGCTCGCGCACCTCGCCGAGCAGCGCATCGCCCTGGAGGTCTGCCCGACCTCCAACATCGCCACACGCGCGGTGCGCACGCTCGACGAGCACCCCATCAAGGAGTTCGTGCGGGCGGGCGTCCTGGTCACGATCAACTCCGACGACCCGCCGATGTTCGGCACCGACCTCAACAGCGAGTACGCGGTCGCCGCCCGGCTGCTGGACCTCGACGAGTGGGGTATCGCCGACCTCGCGAAGAACGCCGTGGAGGCCTCCTTCCTCGACCCGGCGGGCAAGGCGGCGCTGGCCGCCGAGATCGACACGTACACCTCGGAGTGGCTCGCCCCCTGAGGCACCTCGTCACCTTCCGCCCCAGCACAATGGGGTCATGCAGAACGTGACCGCCGTGGCCCATCGCGGCGACCCCTACCGCTTCCGTGAGAACACGACCGACTCGCTGCGTTCCGCGCTCGAACAGGGCGCGGACGCGGTCGAGATCGACGTACGCCTCACCCGTGACGGCGTGCCCGTGCTGCTGCACGACGCGACGCTGAAGCGGCTGTGGGAGCGGGAACGGCCGCTGGCCGCACTGTCGTCGGCCGAGGTGAGCGGGCTGACGGAGGGCGGGGTGCCGACGCTCGCGGAGGCGCTGGCGGTGACCGAGGGCAGCCGGGTGATGATCGATCTGCCGGGGTCGCCCGATGTGCGGGCGGCACGGCGGGTACTGGACGTGGTCCGGGAGTGCGCCGCGCAGGACCGCGTGTACTACTGCGCGGACGCCCCGGCGATGCTCGCGGTGCGGGCGGCCGACCCGTCCGCGGAGATCGCCCTGACCTGGAAGAGCATCGCACCGCCGCGCCCGGCCCTGCTCGCCGAGGTACGCCCGCGCTGGCTCAACTACCGCTTCACTCTCGTCGACCGGGCGCTCGTGGCGCGGGTGCACCGGGGCGGCCACCTGCTGTCGGTGTGGACCCCGGACACCCGTCGTGCCATGCGCCGGCTGCTGGACGCGGGCGTCGACTCGATCACCACCAACCGGATCGACGCGCTGTGCGCGCTGCGGAAGGGCTGAGATCGCGAGAGCTCAGGGGGTCCCCACTCTGGACTCCTGAGCCACGGTCGCCGGGTCGGCCGGGGTGTCCCGGGTGACGTACTGCGGGACGGGGGCGTCGTCCTTGCCGGTGTCGCGGACCAGGCCGTAGCGGATGGCGCCCTCGGGGGGTCCGACGGTCACGTCGTCCTCCACCTTGTCCCAGGTCGTCGGGAAGACGTTCAGGCCGTAGTCGGCGCCGCGTTCGTTCACGGTGAGGGTGACGGCGCCGTCCACGTAGAAGTACTCGTTCTGCCACATCTGCTGGGTGCCGGGCGGCGGGACGGCGTAGCCGGTGGACGCGCTGCCCATCCCGGTGGCGGAGGCATCGGTGCTGCTCACCCGGTCGTCCATCCGGCGGCCGCCGCCCGAGGCCACGTGGAAAAGCCTGCCCTTCAGGCCGGTCCAGGCCGGCATGACCAGGCTGCCGGCCCGGTACTGCGGTGAGATCTGCCAGCGGACGAGGACATAGCCCCGGCCGGTGAGCGTCACGCTGTCCCCGCGGTGGTTCATGGTGGCGTGCGCGCCGCCGGTGCTCGTGATCCCCGACTCGGGCCGCCGTGGGAGGACCGCCGGCCGTGCGTTCGGGTCGGGCGCCGGGTCGACTGCGTCGACGACCGTCCCGTACAGGTCGGGCGCGGGCCGCGTCGGCGAGGGGCTGGGAGAGGGCGAGGCCGACGGCGAGGGGGACGGCGACGAGGACCGGGGCGAGGCCGTGACGGGCGCCTTGGGCTGCGGGTGGGCCGTGGGGGCGATGACGGCCGGCGGCGGGTCCTGGGCGGGCTGCGTCACGACGTACGCGCCGCCCGCGACGATCGTCGCCCCGGCGCTCAGGGCGACGGCCGGCTTGGTCAGGGCGCCCAGCACCTTGCCCGACCAGCCGACGGAGGCCCCGGTGGTGGCAGCGACGGCGGTTTTGCCGCCGAAGGCCAGCGACAGGGTGAACCCCACGGGCAGCGGGACGAGCGCGATGCCGACCAGCAGCCGTTCCGCCGGTACGACGGCCTCCTCGCCGGGGCTCGCGCAGTAGGCGCACCCCCGGATGTGCCGGGCCAGCCGCTTGCGCCACACGGAGTCCGGGGGGCCGTCCCAGCGGGCGGTCAGTTCGCGCAGGTCGGGGCAGGCGCCGTCGAGCGCCCGTACGATTCCGCGTGAGACCTCCAGTCGCTCCTTCATCCGCTGGACGCGTACGGCGGCGTGCTGCCTGCTGATGCCGACGGCGGCGGCCAGCTCACGGCGGCTGAGTTCGCCCGCGACCTCCAGCCACCACAGGGACAGCAGCTCCCGGTCCTCGCCGTCGAGCCAGCGCACCGCCTCCGCGACCTCGCGCCGCTGCCCCTCCAACTGGAGCCGCAGTACGGTGAGTTCGGCGAAGTCGGCGGCGTCGTCGGCCGTGCCGTCACGCAGGGTGTCGGTCGTACGGCGGCGGGCGCGGTCCCGGATCTGCCGCATCGCGATCGCCACGAGCCACGACCGGAAGCTGTCCGGGTCACGCAGGGAGCCGAGGTTCTCGACGGCCCGGAGCATGGTCTCCTGCACGACGTCGTCCACGTCCGCGTGCCCGTTCAGGGCGCGGCCGACAATGTTGTAGACCAACGGCAGCCAGCCCGCGACCAGCTCGTCCAGCGCCCGCCGGTCACCGGCCTGCGCCGCAGCGATGGTGGAACTCCACTGGCGCCCGTCCACAAAAGCACCCTTTCTCGTACGTGTGTGCACCTTACGTCGCGCTATGCACACCAGTTCCCCACGAGGTCGCCCGAGGAGACGGATCAGGGGCACCGCCGATAACACTTTTCGGGCGATCCCTAGGTGCGAACCCCGACAAGATCCGGACGCGGTACGCCAGTTGCCCCGAGTCGGACCCCGGGGTCGGCGTCGTCCTCACCGACGATCCCCGCCACTCCACAACGATCAAGAATGTGAACATCAACACCAGCCGCCACCACCAGGAGCAGCCGATGCGCATGCGCACCCGTACCGTCGCCAGAGCCACAGCCCTCGCGACCGTTCTCACGCTCGCCCTCGCCCTGCCGGCCGGTGCCCTTGCCGCTCCCGTGTCGGCCGCCTCCGCCACCGACCCGGCGACCGTGCCGGACCCGGCACCGAACGCGAAGGCCCTGCGGGCCGCGCTCGCCGGTTTACCGGACGCGACCGCGACCGCCGCCCTGGTACGGGTCGGCGGCAGCGGCGGGAGCTGGCGGGGCAGCGCCGGGGTGCACGACCTGGAGAGCGGGCGGGCGGCGGACCCGAACGCGCGCTTCCGGGCCGGATCGACGACGAAGGTGGTCACGGCGGCGGTCGTGCTCCAACTCGCGGCGGAGGGCGAGGTGGACCTCGGCCGCCCGGCCCGGCACTACCTCCCGGACCTGATCCCCGCCGCGTACGAACGCGTGACCGTACGTCAACTGCTGAACCACACCAGCGGCATCCCGGCCGCCGACGCCCCCGGTACGACCTTCGAGGAGTGGTACGCACACCGCTTCGACCTCAATTCGCCCCGCGCGATGGTCGTTTCGGCCACCGCCAAGAAGCCCGAGTTCACGCCGGGCACCCAGCAGCACTACCTCAACATCAACTACACCGTCCTCGGGCTGCTGATCGAGCGGATCACCGGCCACTCGTACGACCAGGAGACCGCTCGCCGGATCTTCGCCCCGCTGAGGATGCGGCACACGTACTTCCCCGGCTCCGACCCGGACATCCGGGGGCCGCACAACCACGGCTACCAGGCGGTGCCGCGCGCGGACGGCACGACGGAGTACCGCGATGTCACGGTGTGGGGCACCACGGACGGGTGGGCGGCGGGCTCCATGATCTCCACGACGGCCGACCTGGAGCGGCTCCTGAAGGGCCTGTTCCGCGGGCGGGTCGTGCCGCGGCCGCAGCTGGAGGAGATGTTCACCGTCCCCGCCGACGTGCCCGGTGCCACGATGAGCGCGGGTCTCCAGCGGTACGTCACCGACGACGGCACCGAGCTGTGGCTGAAGACGGGTGGCCGTTGGGGCTACAACGCGGCGATCGCCGCCACCCGCAATCTGTCCCGCACCCTCGTGTACAGCGTCAACTCGACCGATGCGAAGGGCAAGGGCATGAATCCCGTGGCCGAGCGCATCCTGCGAGCGGCCTTCACACCGCGACCCGACCCCCGCCCGAAGGCACCGCTGTCAACGCCTCCAGCCTCTTGATCCGCTTCCGCACGACGTACAGCGGGATCACGCCGAACACCCCGAACGACATGTCGATCACCGTCCACCACAAGGGAATTCCCCGGATCGGCCCGCAGATCAAGGCGAGCGGGATGACGCCGGCGCAGGCGATCATGCCGAACTCGACGACCCAGATGTTGCGTACGGGGTCGCGGTAGGGCCCGTAGAAGGCGACCGCGATGACGAGGTGGGCGAAGGCGAGCCAGTCCGTGCCGTAGAGGACGAAGGGGTAGCGCCGGTCCGTGGCGTCGAGCCCGTCACGGACCCGCTCGATCCAGTCCATCAGCCCCGGCAGGTGCTCAGGGACGGCGAGGGCCCGCAACAGGCTCTCGGTCCAGCGCAATTCGTGAACCAGGGGAAACGCCGTGGCGCCACTGAGCGCCAGACACACGACGAAGAGGACCAACCAGGCGCGGATGCCCCGGAGCAGGGCGGCTCTGTCGCTCATGGGGACAGCATACGCCCGAGTTGAACACGTTCAAAAACGCAGAGGCCGTTCAGGCAATGCCCGTTCCAGGCGAGGCCGTTCAGGCCTGTTCACAGCCCCACGATCGCGTTCCACCGCCTGGCGAACCCCACCCTCTCCTTCCCGGTGATGTCCCGGGCGATCGCCAGCCGTCGGCGCATCGCGCTGTCGGGGAAGATCAGCGGGTCCTCGGCGAGGGCCGCGGTCTCCTCGTCCTTGGCGGAGGCCAGCACGTCCCGCGCCGCCGGCACCGGGCAGACATAGTTGACCCACGCGGCCAGTCCGGCGGCGACCTCGGGCCGGTAGTAGTAGTCGATCAGCGCTTCCGCGTTCGCCTTGTGCCGGGCGAGGTTCGGGATCATCAGCGACTCCGCCCACAGTTCGGCGCCCTCCTCCGGGACGACGAAGCGGATGTCCGGGTCGTCCGCCTGGAGCTGGATCACGTCACCCGAGTAGGCCTGGCAGGCGAGCACGTCGCCGCTCGCGAGGTCCTTGATGTAGTCGTTGCCGGTGAAACGGCGGATGTGCCCGGCGCGCACCCGCCGGGCGACCTGCTCGCAGACCAGCTCGAAGTCGTCCGCGGTCCACCGGGTGATGTCGACCCCGTTGCCCTGCATGAGCAGCGCGAACGCCTCGTCCAGCCCGGAGAGAAGAGTGACGCGCCCTCTGAGGTCGTCCGCCCACAGGTCGGACACGTGCCGGATCTCCCGGCCGAGCCCGCGCCGGTTGTACGCGATACCGGTGATCCCCGACTGCCACGGCACCGTGAACCGGCGACCGGGGTCGAAGGCGGGTGAACGGAGCTGCGGGTCAAGGTACTTGGCCACGTTCGGCTGCCGGGCGCGGTCCATCTCCTGGACCCACCCCAGCCGGACGAACCGCGCACACATCCAGTCGCTGACGACGACGAGGTCCCGGCCGGTCGCCTGGTGGTTCATCAGCGCGGGGCTGACCTTCCCGAAGAACTCGTCGTTGTCGTTGATCTCCTCGACGTAGTCGACGGCTATCCCCGTACGCCGCTCGAACCCCTCCAGCGTGGGCCGCCGCCGCGTGTCCTCGTCGTCGGTGTCGATATAGAGGGGCCAGTTCGCCCAGGTCAGCCGCTTGTCCCGGGCGGACAGATCGGTCGCGGCCCGTTTTCCCGGGGCCACATAGGCGGCGGGCACACCGCAACCGGCGAGCGCCACACCCCCACCGACCACCCCCAGTGCGCGCAGCAGGGACCGCCGGTCGAGAGCCGCGGAAACACGTGACACTGACATCCCGTCAGCATGCCCGCGACACGCGCGGCCGGGCAATCGACGCCAAGCCGAGCGATACGGCGCCACAGTGGCACCCTGTCGGCCCCGCGACCCGTTCAGCCCGCCCCGGAACCACGCGGCCCCGGACGGAGAACTCCCGTCCGGGGCCGCGCCCTTGCCGCGACGAACCGTCAGCCGCCGAGGGACGTCATGACGTGCTTGATCCGCGTGTAGTCGTCGAAGCCGTACCCCGAGAGGTCCTTGCCGTAGCCGGACTTCTTGAAGCCGCCGTGCGGCATCTCCGCGACCAGCGGGATGTGGGCGTTGATCCACACGCAGCCGAAGTCCAGGGTCTTCGACATCCGCATCGCACGCGCGTGGTCCTTCGTCCACACGGACGAGGCGAGGGCGTAGTCGACGCCGTTGGCCCACTCCACGGCCTCCGCCTCGTCCGAGAAGGACTGCACGGTGATGACCGGGCCGAAGACCTCGTTCTGGATGATCTCGTCGTCCTGCTTCAGGCCCGACACGACGGTCGCGGCGTAGAAGTAGCCCTTCTCACCGACCTGGTGACCGCCCGCCTCGACCTTGGCGTGGGCGGGCAGCCGCTCGATGAACCCGCTCACCTGCTTGAGCTGGTTCGGGTTGTTCAGCGGCCCGTACAGCACGTCCTCGTCGTCCGGCTGCCCGGTCTTCGTCTCGGCGGCGGCCTTCGCGAGCGCCGCCACGAACTCGTCGTGGATGGCCTCCTGGACGAGCACGCGCGTGGCCGCCGTACAGTCCTGGCCGGCGTTGAAGAAGCCCGCCACGGAGATGTCCTCGACGGCCTTGGCGATGTCGGTGTCCTCGAAGACCACGACCGGCGCCTTGCCGCCCAGCTCCAGGTGCACCCGCTTGAGGTCCTTCGACGCGGACTCGGCGACCTGCATCCCGGCTCGTACCGAACCGGTGATCGACGCCATCGCCGGCGTGGGGTGCTCGACCATCAGCCGGCCGGTGTCACGGTCGCCGGTGACGACGTTGAAGACACCCCTGGGCAGGATCGAGCCCATGATCTCGGCCATCAGGACGGTGGAGGCGGGCGTCGTGTCCGACGGCTTCAGCACCACCGTGTTGCCGGCCGCGATCGCCGGGGCGAACTTCCACACGGCCATCATCATCGGGTAGTTCCAGGGCGCGACCTGCGCGCAGACCCCGACCGGCTCGCGCCGGACGATCGACGTCATCCCGTCCATGTACTCACCGGCGCTGCGCCCCTCCAGCATCCGCGCCGCACCCGCGAAGAAGCGGATCTGGTCCACCATCGGCGGGATCTCCTCGGACCGCGTGAGCCCGACCGGCTTGCCGGTGTTCTCCACCTCGGCCGCGATGAGCTCCTCGGCCCGCTCCTCGAACGCGTCCGCGATCTTCAGCAGGGCCTTCTGCCGCTCGGCCGGCGTCTTGTCCCGCCAGGCGGGGAAAGCGGCGGCGGCCGCCGCCATGGCCGCGTCGACGTCCGGCTGCCCGGACAGCGGCGCGGTCGCGTACGCCTCGCCCGTCACGGGGTTGACCACCTCGGTGGTCCGCCCGTCGGCGGCGTCCCGGAACTCACCATCGATGTAGTTGCGCAGACGACGCAGCTCGGTGCTCACTGCCGGCCCTCCAGGTTCGGGGTGTCCATGGGTTGAGACACCCACCCTATTCCGCATTCCGACGTTTTCAACACCCCCGCTCCCCCGGAAGCTGCGAAATCCGCAAGACAAGCGTCCATGAACAACGAATTTCATCGATCGAGCCTTGCGAAACCGTCGACACCTCGTGCACAGTGAGCGCGTGGCCAGTCGAAGCGCAGAGCACAGGGACTCCCGCGAGTCCAGGAACGGCACTCCCCAGCTGGACGCCGTCTCCCTCGCCATCATCGAACAGCTCCAGGAGGACGGCCGTAGACCGTACGCGGCGATCGGCAAGGCGGTGGGCCTCTCGGAGGCGGCCGTGCGCCAGCGCGTACAGAAGCTGCTCGACCAGGGCGTGATGCAGATCGTCGCCGTCACGGACCCGCTCACCGTGGGTTTCCGCCGGCAGGCGATGGTCGGCGTCAACGTCGACGGCGACCTGGACCCCGTGGCCGACGCGCTGAGCGCCATGCCGGAAGTCGAGTACGTGGTGATGACCGCGGGTTCCTTCGACATCCTCGCCGAGATCGTGTGCGAGGACGACGACCACCTGCTGGACGTCATCAACAAACGCATCCGGGCGCTGCCCGGCGTGCGCTCCACCGAAAGCTTCGTCTACCTCAAGCTCAAGAAGCAGACCTACATGTGGGGAACCCGATAACCGTGACGACCACCGACAGCCACACTCCCAGTTCCAGTTCCAGTTCCGACGACCTCAGCCGCTCCGCCTACGACCACCTGTGGATGCACTTCACCCGCATGTCGTCGTACGAGAAGGCACCCGTCCCGACGATCGTCCGGGGCGAGGGCACGTACATCTTCGACGACAAGGGCCGGCGCTACCTCGACGGCCTGGCCGGGCTGTTCGTGGTCCAGGCCGGTCACGGGCGCACCGAGCTGGCCGAGACCGCCTTCAAGCAGGCGCAGGAGCTGGCGTTCTTCCCCGTGTGGTCGTACGCGCACCCGAAGGCCGTGGAGCTGGCGGAACGTTTGGCCCACTACGCGCCGGGCGACCTCAACAAGGTCTTCTTCACCACCGGTGGCGGCGAGGCCGTCGAGACCGCCTGGAAGCTCGCCAAGCAGTACTTCAAGCTGGTCGGCAAGCCCACCAAGTACAAGGTCATCTCGCGTGCCGTCGCCTATCACGGCACCCCGCAGGGCGCCCTGTCCATCACCGGCCTGCCCGGCCTGAAGGCGCCCTTCGAGCCGCTCGTCCCCGGCGCCCACAAGGTCCCCAACACCAACATCTACCGCGCCCCGATCCACGGCGACGACCCGGAGGCGTACGGCCGCTGGGCCGCCGACCAGATCGAGCAGGAGATCCTCTTCGAGGGCCCGGACACCGTGGCCGCCGTCTTCCTGGAGCCGGTACAGAACGCGGGCGGCTGCTTCCCGCCCCCGCCGGGCTACTTCCAGCGGGTCCGCGAGATCTGCGACAAGTACGACGTGCTGCTGGTGTCGGACGAGGTCATCTGCGCCTTCGGCCGCCTCGGCACGATGTTCGCGTGCGACAAGTTCGACTACGTCCCGGACATGATCACCTGCGCCAAGGGCATGACCTCGGGCTACTCCCCGATCGGCGCGTGCATCATCTCGGACCGGCTCGCCGAGCCGTTCTACCAGGGCGACAACGTGTTCCTGCACGGCTACACCTTCGGCGGCCACCCGGTGTCGGCGGCGGTGGGCCTGGCCAACCTCGACCTGTTCGAGCGCGAGAACCTCAACCAGCATGTGCTCGACAACGAGGGCGCGTTCCGTTCGACCCTGGAGAAGCTGCACGACCTGCCGATCGTCGGTGACGTCCGCGGCAACGGCTTCTTCTACGGCATCGAACTGGTCAAGGACAAGGCGACCAAGGAGTCCTTCGACGCGGAGGAGACGGAACGTATCCTCTACGGCTTCGTCTCCAAGGCCCTCTTCGAGAACGGCCTGTACTGCCGGGCCGACGACCGCGGCGACCCGGTCATCCAGCTCGCCCCGCCGCTGATCGCGGACCAGCAGACGTTCGACGAGATCGAACAGATCCTGCGCGCGACGCTCACGGAGGCGTGGACCAAGCTGTAGCCTCCGGCGATTGTGCGGCCCGGGTACACCCGTACGAGTGAGAACGGGTGTACCCGGGCCGTGTGCTGTCCGGCGTTCCCGGCCCGGATCCCTAGCGTGCCCTGTAACCGATCGGCCCTGTCTTCGTTCCCCCGCACGGGGGATGGACTCAGGGAATTACGGATCTGAACGAGGTGTACGCCCATGGTGGCCCCGCCGGACAACGACGTGCTCTGGGCTCGCGCCCTGCACTTCCAGCACAACGACGGCTCGCCCGCGCTGAGCGGCGTCTCGCTCGGTGTCCGGGAGGGCGAGATCCTCGCCGTGAGCGGCCCGCGCGGCTGCGGCAAAACGACCCTGCTGCGCTGCCTCTCGGGGCTGGTACGCCCGCTGCGGGGCGAGGTCTGGTTCAACAGCGTGCCCGTGCACACGATGGGCCCGCTCACCCGCGAACGGCTGCGGCGCGACCGGTTCGGCTGGATCGACCCGGCCCCGGTCCTCGTACCGGAACTGAACGTCTGGGAGAACGCGGCCCTGCCCCTCATGCTGCGCGGCACCAGTCGCCGGCGCGCCAAGACGGCGGCCCTGGAGTGGCTGGAGCGCCTGGACATCGGCGACCGGGCCCGAAAGCGTCCGTACGAGCTGCGGCAGTCCGAACGCCAGCGCGTCTCGATCGCGCGGGCGCTCGCCCCGGCCCCCACGGTCCTGTTCGCGGACGAACCGACGGCGCCCCTCCACCGGGCGGACCGCGCCCACGTACTCAGAACCCTGACGACAGCGGCCCGCTCGCACGGCATCACGGTGGTCCTGGCGACGCATGACGCGGACACGGCGGCGCTGGCGGACCGCACGGTCTCGTTGCTCGACGGGCGGCGCGTGAACACCGTCCATCTGCCCCCGGTCGTCGAGACTCCCGCCGACACCGGGAGCGAGACGGAAGGCCGGGCCGCGTGCTCGCTCTCCGTCTAGCCCGCCGCGCGCACCCGGGCGTCCAGCTCCGCCGACTGCTGGTCGCGACGGCGTCGGCGGCCACGGGTTTCCTTCTCCTGGGCACACTGGGCCACGCCCTCGCCCACCAGGACACACCTGGCGGATCGGTCCTGCGGCTGGCCTGGTGCGTGGCCCCGCTGGCAGCCACGGTCTACTTCGCGGTGACGGTGGCCCGCACGGACCCCGGCACGAAACCGCGCCCCGGCCTGGCGGCGATCGGCCTGGGCCCGGCCCGCCTGATGGCCATCTCGGCGACGACGACAGCCCTGTCCTGCACCCTGGGTTCGATGGTGGCCCTCCTGTTCTTCCTCCACCTGCGCGGCGACCTGACCGGCATGCCCTTCGACGGCGACGCGGCGGACTTCCTGGCCGCCGACCAGCCCCTCCCCCTCCCGGCCGCCCTGACCCTGCTCACCCTCGTCCCGGTGACGGCATCACTCTCGACGGCCCTGACCCTGCGCCCAAGAATCCCCGCCCCCACCCGCCACCACAGGTACGGCCGCTTCACCACCCACCTCCACCGCCCCACCGCAAACAGCAGCGCCGCCGAGGCAACCCGCCCGCCTGCGGGCAGTCGTGCCGCCGAGGCCACACGCGACACCCCGCAAGCCGGCCCGCCGTCTGTGGGCAGTCGTGCCGCTGGGGCGGCACGGGTGGGCGCAGGCGGCACCCCGCAAGCGCCGGGCAGCGCATCCCACCCCCCGGCAGCAACCCCGGGTTCCACCGAAACCCCGGCCCAGGAAACCCACCTCACCCCCACCGACCCCACCCCCACCGACCCCCACGCCCTCCCCACCCCCCGAGACCTCCCCTGGGGCATCGCCGTACTCGCCGCAGGCCTAGCCGTGGAGGCCTACGCCACCCGCACCCCCCACACCCCCCTCGCCATCCCCGGCGGAGCCACCGGCAGCCCCGCCGCCGTACTCATCGGCTGGACCCTCACCGCCCTGGGCCTCGCCCTGGCCGGCCCCGGCCTCGCACACCTGTGCGGACGCCTGCTGCAAGCAGTCCGCCCCGGCGCCCTCCGCCTCCTCGCCGGCCGCGTCCTCATGGAGGAGGCGACCCGTATCGGCCGCCCCCTGGGCGTCGTCTGCGCGGTGGCGTCGGGCGCGTACGCCATGATCGCGCTGTACGACGACGCCGCCGACGACCCGTCCCTCGGCCCCCTCACCACCCTGGGCGCCCTGGTCGTGGTGGGCTGCACCGTCGGCGCGCTCCTCACGGCCGCCGCCGAGGCCAGGCTCGCCCGCGCGGACACCACCGCGGCCCTGCTCCGCCTCGGCGCACCGGCCACGACCCTGCGCACCGCCGCCGGCCTGCGCGCGGCCGCCCTCCTCGCCCTGTTCGCCCCCCTGACCCTCCTGATCGCCGAGCTGGCGGCACTACCGCTGACGGCCTGAAACCCGTACTGAAAACCCGTACGAAAAAAATCCGCTCGCACCGATGAGTTCCGCACAGCCCCCGGGTCTACCCCACCGAACAGCACGACACCCCCACCCACCAACGGGAGAGACCCTCATGAGCGAGTACCAGCAGATGATCTTCGTGAACCTGGCCGTCAACGACGTCGCCGCGTCGAAGAAGTTCTTCACCGAGCTCGGCTACACGATCAACCCGCAGTTCACGACCGACGACACCGCCTGTGTCGTGATCAGCGACACGATCATCGCGATGCTGCTGAGCAAGTCCCGCTACGCCGACTTCACGAAGAAGGAGATCGCGGACTCCACGAAGACCAGCGAGGTCCTGATCTGTCTGAGCGCCGAGAGCCGGGCGAAGGTGGACGAACTGGTCGACGGGGCACTCGCGGCGGGCGGTACCGAGCCGCGCGAGGCGCAGGACTACGGCCAGATGTACGGCCGTGCGTTCGACGACCTCGACGGCCACACCTGGGAGGTCATGTGGATGGACCCGGCGGCCGTCCAGGGCTGACCCGACCGTGCTTACATGGGCGGGTGCAGACGAGCCCCGCCCATGCGGCCCACCACGACGACCGTGAGATCGAGACGCTCGAGGAGTTCGACGCGGTCGTCTCCGCACGCGGCACACTCGCCGGATTCCGCGTCCAGGCCGTCGATCTGACGGACCGTACGAAGGAGTTGCTGACCAGCTCCGCCACGGGCACCGTCTTCCTCGGCTGCCCGATGCGCCCGGACGCGGCGGCGAAGGTCCGCGCGGACGGCGCCCTGGTCTTCCCGCCGGTCCCGGACCTGCCCTTCGACCCGTACCGCGGCCGCCTCTACGCGCCGGACGAGTTGTTCGCCGGGCTCGACAAGGGCTACGAGCAGACGCCGGACGCCCTCGGGTACGCCTGGTTCCAGCGCACCAAGGCCGACGGCGACATCTACGCCTCGATGCTGCGCTCCGTCCACGACGACGCCATCTCCGACGCCCTCGACGAACTCCTGCGCGCCACACAGGTGGTGGGGGTGATGGGGGGTCACGCGATGGCACGCGGCACGCAGGCGTACGCCGGTGCCGCGCGCCTGGGGCGCGAGCTGACGCGCGCCGGGTTCACGGTGGCCACGGGCGGCGGCCCGGGCGCGATGGAGGCGGCGAACCTCGGCGCGTACGCGGCACCCTTCGACGACACCATGCTCGACGACGCGTGCGAACTCCTCGCCGGGGCGCCCTCGTTCACGCCCTCGATCACCGACTGGGCGCGCGCCGCATTCGACGTCCGCGCCCGCTGGCCCAAGGGGGGCGGCTCGGTGGGCATTCCGACCTGGTTCTACGGGCACGAGCCGCCGAACGCCTTCGCCTCGCACATCGCCAAGTACTTCGCCAACGCCACCCGCGAGGACGGGCTGTTGGCCCGCTCGACCGCGGGGGTCGTCTTCCTGCCGGGTGCCGCCGGGACCGTACAGGAGATCTTCGACAACGCGACGCCGAACTACTACGAGTCGCGCGGCGAGCCAACACCCATGGTCCTGGTGGACCGTGTCCACTGGACCGAGCGGCTGCCCGCCTGGCCGTTGCTCCAATCCCTGGCGCGGGGGCGGGCGATGGAGGCCCGAATTGCCCTGGTCGACCGGATCGAGGACGCTCCGGCGGCGTTGAAACGCCTTGCCGGTTAACGGGTAGGCAAAACAAATGCCTGGAGCCTGCATACAGATTGACAGCCCTTATGCCGCGCTTATAAACCTGTGAGACTCGTGGGGGTGACGAGGTGATGAGGTCTCTTCACTCCCTCCACCCCCCTCAGTTGTGCATCCCGTGAAGGGCAACCGTGTCCATATCTTTCCGTAACGCACGTTCCGTGCGCATTCTCGGTGTTGCCTCCGCCTCGGCCGCGCTCGCGCTTGGCGTCGCCGGCAACGCGTTCGCCTGCAACATCACTGAGTTCTCCGCCGTCGCCAAGTGCGACGGCGAAAAGGGTGTCATCAGCGTCACCGACAAGGACCCGTCGGGCACCCCCGCCACTGTCACCGTCTACCTGGGTGACAAGGTCATCGGCACCCAGGACATCGTGGGCAGCCGTGAGGGCGTCACCGTCGACTTCTCGGAGGACTGGGCGCCGAACACGACGTACCGCGTGCACGTCAAGGCCGGCAAGCTGGTCGACGACTACGTCAAGCCTGACGTTCTCACCGGTGGCGAGGCCTGCAAGACGGAGACGACCCCGTCGCCGACCCCGACCCCGCCGGCCTCGGAGACCCCGAAGCCCTCGGAGCCCGCCGCCACTCCGACCCCGTCGGCGTCGGAGCCCGAGGAGTCCGCCACGCCGACTCCGTCGGCCTCCGAGAGCACCCCGGGTGCTCCGGCGGACAGCGTTCCGACGCCCGCGGGCGGTAGCTCCAACCTCGCCGAGACCGGCGCCAGCTCGAACACCGGCATGATCGCCGGCATCGCGGCTGCCCTGGTCGTCGTCGGTGGCGGCGCCGTCTTCTTCGGCCTGCGCCGTCGTGGTGCGTCCAACAACAGCTGACGTTCCGCTCGCCGTATCCGCAGTACCTGGCTGTACGTTGTGGCCCGTCCCCGAGTCCGGGGGCGGGCCACCGCGCTGTCGTCAGCCGAAAGTCGCCCTCCGCAGCCAGAACTCCAGCAGCTCGCGCTCTCCGAGGATCTCCAACCCCGGGCTGTCCAGCGGCAGTCGGCGGTAGAAGGCGAGCATGACGTCGGTGAGCGGACCGCGCAGGGCGACCGTCGCTTTTTCGTGGCCGCGCCGCCAGACGACACCGCTCTCGGTGAGCTCAACCAGCCACTCGGCGTTCAACTCCGGCCCGCTGTCCGTGGCGTGGAGATGGATGCTGTGGCCCGGTCCGCGTCGCAGCTCACTCGCCGCGTCGTGCGGCTGCGTCCGCTGTACGAACTCGACGATCTGCAGCCACTCGTCGATCGCGTCGGCGGCGATGTCGGCCGCGACCTCGTACGGCAGCCCGGCGGCGAGGGTCGCGTCCGCGCGGTGGACGGTGATCTCGTGGGCCATCCGGCGCGCCCAGAAGCCCGAGGTGTGGATCCCCGCCCACGCCCACACCTTGGTGTCGGGCCCGGCCTCGCGCAGCGCGCCGACGACCAGTTCACCGGTCTCGGCCAGCCACGCGTCCAGCGCGGCGGCATCCCCCTGGGTCTCAGGGCCCTCGCACAGGGGTATCAGATCCTCGTCGATGTCCTCCTCGGCCCGCGCCCGCACCAGCGCGTCCACCCAGCGCAGCGCGCCGCCCGTGTGCCGCACCAACTGCTCCAGCGACCAGTCCGGGCAGGTCGGCACGGTCGCGGACAGCTCGGCGCCGGAGGTCACGACAGCTCTCAACTGTCCGATCTGATGGGCGATTTCATCGCAATAGCGGTCATGTGCGAGTGTCGTCATGCCCCGAACCCTATGAGGGGTCCCGTCAGCCGAGCACGACAATTTCGGCCGCGTCGAAGGCCACCCCGACCTCGTCCCCTGGCTCCGGCGCCGCCCGCAGCGCACACGCGGCCTCCAGGCGGGGCGCGTTTTCGGGCTGGAGCTGTACGGCGACATGCGTACCCCGGAAGGTACGCGCGGCCACGGTGCAGCGCAGGCCCTCGGCGGCGGGCACCAGGCGCACCCCGGCGGGCCGTACGAGCAGCGTGCGCGTCCCCTGGGGGGCGCCCTCGGGGACCGGGACCTTGCCCCAGGGGGTGTCCGCGGCCTGCCCGCTCACCGTCGCGTCCACGACGTTGTCGAAGCCGAGGAAACGGGCCACGAACTCGTCGGCGGGTTGCTGCCAGACCTCAAGTGGCGTACCGGACTGGGCGATTCGCCCCTCACGCATCACGATCACCCGGTCGGCGAGGGCGAAGGCCTCGCCCTGGTCATGGGTGACGGCGAGCACGGTGGTGCCCAACCGGCCCAAGAGTTCCCGGAGTTCGACGACGAGCCGCTCGCGCAGCGAGCGGTCCAGCTGGCCGAGCGGTTCGTCGAGCATCAGCAGCCGGGGGCGCGGCGCGAGGGCGCGGGCGAGGGCGACGCGCTGCTGCTCCCCGCCGGACAGCGCGGCGACGGCCCGACGGGCGGCGCCGGGCAGCCCGACCAGTGCCAGCAACTCCCTTACGCGTAGCTCCTGTTGCGCCTTGGACACGTGGTGCATGCGCAGCCCGAAGGCGACGTTGGCGCCGACGTCCCGCTGGGGGAACAGCTGGTGGTCCTGGAACATCAGGCCGACCTCACGCTTGTGCGCGGGCACCCCGGCGAGGTCCCTGCCGTCGAGCGACACCCGCCCCGCGTCGAGGGGTTGGAGGCCGGCGACCGCCCGCAGCAGCGTCGATTTCCCGCTGCCGCTGGGGCCGAGCACGCACACGGTCTCGTGCTCGGCGACATCGAGGCCGACGCCGTCCAGCACGGGCCGCGACCCGAACCGTACGGTCGCTCCGTCGAGACTGAGCATGGTCAGAACTCCCCCGTCCGGTCGGTCCGCAGCCGCTCCAGCACGAGCAGGGCCACCGCGCACACCAGCATCAAGATCGTCGAAAGGGCCATCGCCTGGCCGTAGTTGAGGTCACCGGGGCGGCCCAGCAGACGGGCCACGGCGACCGGCAGGGTCGGGTTGTCGGGCCGTGCGATGAACACGGTCGCCCCGAACTCGCCCAGCGACACGGCGAACGCGAACCCGGCCGCGACCAGCAGCGCCCGCCGCACGATCGGCAGATCGACCTCCCGCCAGACCCGCCACGGCGACGCCCCGAGCACCGAGGCCGCCTCTCTGAGTCGCTCGTCCACGGCCCGCAGCACCGGCAGCATGGTCCGCACCACGAACGGCACCCCGACCAGCGCCTGCGCCAGCGGTACGAGGATCCAGCTGCTGCGCAGATCGAGCGGCGGCTCGTCGAGCGCGATCAGGAACCCGAACCCGACGGTCACCGCCGACACCCCGAGCGGCAGCATCAGCAGTGCGTCGAACCCCCGTACGAGCCGCCCGGCGTCGCGCCGGGTGAGCGCCACGGCGGCCAGCGACCCGACGACGACGGCGATGGCCGTGGCGGCGACGGCGTACTGGAGCGAGTTGCCGATGGCGGCGATCGGCGCCACCAGGAAGATGCCCGAGTCGTCGCGGCTGAGCGCCCGGTAGTAGCCGAGGCCCGCGCCGCCCGGTGTGGCGAACGACCGCTGCACGAGCACCGCGAGCGGCAGCACCAGCAGGAGGGCGATGCTGGTCAGCACCCCGGCGAGCAGCGCCCACTGGCCCCGGCCGCGTGGCCTGCGGGCGGTCGTCTCCGGTGCCACGAGCCGCAGCGCGCTCTCCCGTCGCCGTACCGTCCCGGCGTGCACGGCGAGGATCGCGCCCACCGCCACGAACTGCACGATCGTCAGCACGGCCGCCGTACCGAGGTCGAAGATCTCCGAGGTCTGCCGGTAGATCTCCACCTCGAGGGTGGCGAAGGTCGGCCCGCCGAGGATCTGCACCACTCCGAAGGAGGTGAAGGTGAAGAGGAAGACCATGAGCGCGGCGGCGGCGACGGCGGGGGCGAGAGCGGGCAGTGTGACCTGCCGCCAGGCGGTGAACCGCGAGGCCCCGAGCACCCGCGCGGCCTCCTCCTGCCGTGGGTCGAGCTGCGCCCAGAGCCCGCCGACCGTCCGTACGACGACGGCGTAGTTGAAGAAGACATGCGCGAGCAGGATCGCCCACACGGTCGTGTCCAGCCGTACGCCCCACAGTTCGTCGAGCAGCCCGCCGCGCCCGACCAGTGCCAGGAACGCCGTACCGACCACGACGGTCGGTATCACGAAGGGCACGGTCACCACGGCCCGCAGAATCTGCTTGCCCCTGAAATCGAAGCGTGCGAAGACATACGCGCCGGGGAGCGCGATCAGCAGCGTGAGCGCGGTGGACGCGAGCGCCTGCCAGACGGTGAACCAGAGCACGTGCCGAATACCGGAGTCGCCGAGCACGTCCCCCAGCTGCCCCAGCCGCCAGACCCCGTCGACGTGCAGACCGCGCGCGACGATCGCGGCGACGGGATAGGCGAAGAAGAGCGCGAAGAAGACGACGGGCAGCACGAGCAGGGCACCGCGCAGAGCGGCGCCCCGCCTGCGCGCGGGCGCCCCGGCTACCTCGGCTACTTCAGTACGAGCGATGTCCACGACTTGACCCACTGGTCACGGTCTTCGGCGATCTTCGCGGGGTCCATCGTCTCGGGGTCCTTGGCCTGCGGCCCGTACTCGGTGAACTCGGCGGGCACCTTGGCGCCCTCGCGCACCGGGTACACGAACATGTTGAGCGGCATGTCCTCCTGGAAGGTCCTGCCGACCAGGAAGTCGAGCAGCGCCTTGCCGCCCGCGCTGTTCTTGGCGTTGCTGAGCAGCCCCGCGTACTCGATCTGCCGGAAGCAGGTGCCCATCGCGACCCCGGTCGGAGCGGCGGTCGGCTTCGGGTCGGCGAAGATCACCTCGGCGGGCGGCGAGGAGGCGTACGAGACCACGAGGGGCCGGTCGCCCTTGGCCTTCTTGCCGCCGGCCGACCCGGAGAACTCCTCGTTGTACGCCTGCTCCCAGCCGTCGACCACCTTGACGCCGTTGGCCTTGAGCTTGGCCCAGTAGCCGGTCCACCCGTCGTCGCCGTACTTGGCGGCGCTGCCGAGCAGGAACCCGAGTCCGGGCGAGGAGGTGGAGGCGTTCTCGGTGACGAGGAGGTCCTTGTAGGCGGGCTTGACCAGATCGTCGAAGGACTCGGGTGGGGTCAGCTTGTGCTCGCTGAACCAGCCCTTGTCGTAGTTGACGCAGATGTCGCCGCTGTCGATCGGGGTGACCCGGTGCTTGTCGTCGTCGGTCCGGTACGCGGGCAGGATCGCGTCGGCGTCCTTCACCTCGTACGACTGGAACAGGCCGTTGTCGAGCGCGCGGGAGAGCAGGGTGTTGTCGACGCCGAAGAAGACGTCGCCCTGCGGGTTGTCCTTGGTCAGGATCGCCTTGTTGACGGCCTGCCCGGCGTCGCCGTCCTTGAGGACCCTGACCTTGTACCCGGACTGCTTCTCGAAGGCGGCGAGGACGCCCTTCGAGACGGCCCACGAGTCATGGCTGACCAGGGTGACGGTCTTGGATTCCGCAGCCGAACCGCTGCCGCCGTCCTCGGACCCGCACGCGGACAGCGCGACGAGCCCGAGCCCGACGGCAAGGGCCGTGACCTGCTTGGTGATGCTCACTGGATTCTTCCTCCTGGGATGACCAGGAAGAGACGCGGCCCTGCCCGGACCCCGTGACGGGTTCCGGGCAGGGCGCAACAGCTTGAGTGATGACCGAACTTCCTACCCAGAATGACCTGGGCGAGGTTCAGAGGGTCTGCGGGCTGTCCCGCACTCTCAGCGCTGTGGCGCTCCCCTGCCGGAATATGAAGATATGAACGACATGTATGTACGACGTAAGACTACCGCTCGGTGGCCGCCAGCTGACCGCAGGCCCCGTCGATCTCCTGACCCCGGGTGTCACGAACGGTCACGGGCACCCCGTGCGCGGCGATGGCCTCGACGAACGCCTTCTCGTCCTCGGGCCGCGAGGCGGTCCACTTGGACCCCGGAGTGGGGTTCAGCGGGATCAGGTTGACGTGCACGGGCTTGCCCCTGAGCAGCCGCCCGAGCCGGTCACCACGCCAGGCCTGGTCGTTGATGTCCCTGATCAGCGCGTACTCGATGGACAGCCGGCGCCCCGACTTCGCCGCGTACTCCCACCCGGCGTCGAGGACCTCGCGCACCTTCCACCGCGTGTTCACGGGTACGAGGGTGTCGCGCAGCTCGTCGTCCGGCGCGTGCAGGGAGATGGCGAGCCGGCACTTGAAGCCCTCGTCGGAGAACCGGTGGATGGCCGGCACCAGCCCGACGGTCGAGACGGTGATCCCCCGCTGCGACAGCCCGACACCGTCCGGCTCGGGGTCGGTCAGCGCACGGATGGCACCGACGACGCGCTTGTAGTTGGCCAGGGGCTCGCCCATGCCCATGAACACGATGTTGGAGAGCCGCGCGGGCCCACCGGGGATCTCCCCGTCCCGGAGCGCACGCATGCCGTCCACGATCTGGTGCACGATCTCGGCGGTGGACAGATTCCGGTCGAGCCCCGCCTGCCCGGTCGCGCAGAACGGGCAGTTCATCCCGCACCCCGCCTGCGAGCTGATGCACATGGTCACCCGGTCCGGGTACCGCATCAGCACCGACTCGACGAGCGTCCCGTCGAACATCCGCCACAGCGTCTTGCGGGTGGTGTCCTGATCGGTCGACAGATGACGCACGACCGTCATCAGCTCGGGAAGCAGCGCCTCCTGCAGCTTGCCGCGCGAGGCGGCCGGGATGTTCGTCCACTCGGCCGGGTCGTGCGCGAACCGCCCGAAGTAGTGCTGCGAGAGCTGCTTGGCACGAAACGGCTTCTCACCGATCGCGGCAACGGCCTCTTTACGCTCGGCGGGCGTGAGATCGGCAAGATGCCGCGGCGGCTTCTGAGCTCCGCGCGGGGCGACGAATGTGAGTTCTCCTGGCTTAGGCATGGCTGTATCAGTGTCGCAGATCGAATGGTGTGACCTGGGGCGCGAGCTGCGGGTGGTGGCCGTTGTCGGTCGTCCCCGGCCATCTCGGGCCCCCGCGGAGGGCCCACAGACGGCCCGGCCCACCGTGGTCGAAGGGTGCGTCTGCGCTGGTAGAGCCCGTGCAAGCGCTACCGGGTCGGAAACGCCATGGCCCACTCTGCAAGACGGGCCGCTGGGCAGACGGACCGTCCATGGGCCCCCAGCGAGGGGGCGAGGGACACAGGGACCGACCGATGACCCCGTCGTCCAGGCAACCGAAATGGTCGAAGGCCTCGTAGCCGAGATGAAACGTCGCCTTCAGTCCCTTCCCGGGACCGTGTTCCTGCCGCTGATCCGCATCGTGGACAAGGCACAGGTGGCGTTCATGTGCCCGGTCAAGGACGCCGACAAGAACCCCTGCGGCGGTTCCAAGGCCTCCTGGGGACCGAGTCCCAGGCCAAGGCGGCGCTCGGTGCCACCTGCTGCGCCCAGGCCCGGAAAGGGAACGCTGGTCGTCGCCTCCGACGGGATCGCCATTCCCACCGGACAGGCATCCATCACGATCCGCACGCACTGGTCAACGACGACGAAGCCGATGCCATCGCCGACCGAGCCAAGGCCCTGCGCGACGGAGTCACCACCCTGCACCTGATCGAGCGGGGCGAGGAACACGACCCGCTCGCCGACATCGCCGCGTCGTCAGCGACGCCACCCACGTGCGCACTCAGGACATTCTCAAGCGGCTGTCCGCCTCCAACACCGACGCCTACAGCCGCTGGTCGTTCATCGACCTCAAGCACGTTCCGGACGGCACCGGAGCCGAGCCCCACAAGTCCGCTGGCGTCATGGGCATCGGCCGCGACCGGGCCAACCGCGACCCCGACGGTTCCGCTTCCGCCGCCGAATGGCAGGGAGCCAACCCTGACGGGCCAGGGGACATGGGGAACCCCCTGCCCCCTGGCCCGCCTCTCTGGCCTTGACCTGAACAAATGATTGATCAGGAAGGGATTCCGCATGTACCCCGACCACACCAGCCACGCGCCCGAACAGCGGGCCGTGGAAGTCCACCACCCCACCCCCATCCCGCCCGTCATCGCCGTTCCTACGCCGCTCCTTCCCGTCCAGCCCTGCCGCATCCCGGCCGTCGCGTCCGTCGTCCTGCCTGACGGACGGGCCGTTACGCCATCGAGCCGCCAAGCCCGAACCGGTCGCCACCCCGCCTGTCGTCCCCCGCGGCCGTGAACATGGCCCTCGGCGGCGTCGGGTTCCTCGCCGTGTGCGGCGGCTTCCTCCTGCTCACCTCGTTCATCGCCGCCCTCACCGCGTTCGTCACCAGCTCATCACCCTGGCTGGCGTCATCTTCGGAGGCTTCATCGCCGTCCAGGTGTTCAGCGAGCGCGGTCACAAGGGCGCCATCACGGTCAACATCCGCAAAGCCGTCATCAAGCGCGACCACTCCGCAGCTGAAACATGCGTCTCGATGAAGAGGAGGGGGGCGTACAAAAGGGCTCCAGGCCATCCACCTGGAGCCCTTGCGCTGCCGATTAGCGGGGCCCACCCCCACACAGAATCTCCAACACCCGAAGAGCCGCAGCGCGAACACGAGGGTCATCATGGCCAGTCGCGACTGCGGCAACCGCAGCAACGAGAGTCATGAAAAGCAGGGCGGGCGAGTACAGCGAAAATTGCTCCATACCGAGAACGGTAGGAGCCAAAAAGGCATACCTCAAGCAGCATTATCGCAGGGCAAATACCCGATGGCAAGAGGGCAGGGAATCCCCAGGAATTTCTTATTAGCACGCTCGCCCGACCAGTAGATAGGGCAGATGACACTCAGCCCATCCATTTACATGAAACTTGAGGGACGAAATGCCACATTCAGGCCATAACGTAGATGACTCTACGATTTCTGGATGATTGACAGTGGGCGGTGCAGTCCCCGCGAGCGTAGGTGATTTGGTACCGCCCGACCGCCTGATCCGGACTATCAACCCTGATCGCACTCGTCGTGAACGGCGTCGGATACGCCAGGGTGGACCGTCACCTCCGCTCCGCATGCTTCAAGGAGGGAGGACACATGATGGACACCCGCACAGGACAGAGCGAGGAACTCTCCGCACCGTCCCACCCCATGGCCGTCGCCTGCCGTCTGTTGCCCGACTGGCAGACGAGGACGGACAGTTGGTGTGCCCCCGCCGACGCGTGTCCTGGATGCGTTGGACGGCACCTTCCGGAACGAGATCGACGAAGCAGCGTCCCCCGTGGACGCGCTGGGGAACGTCTGGCGCGAGTGGGCCGAGGATAACGGCGTGCGCCCCGGTACAAAGCAGGTGTTCGGCCGCAACCTGCTCTCCATCGTTCCTCTGCTCAACCGCACCCACCCCCGCGACCCGTACGGCCGGCAGGTGGTCGCCTACAACGGGATCACCCGCTGATCGGGGCCGGACCATATTTGCCTGAGTCGCGACTCAGAGAAATACTTTTCCAACCTGCGGAGGACTCGGTGAGCACACCGGCCCGCCCGGTTTCACACCTGCGGGCAGTACTCAGAGCGGCTGTCGACGATGGCCTGTTGCCCCGAAACCCGTGCGTACCGAGGTCCGTACGCCCGCCGACAGTCGAGAGGCGAGCGAACATCGCGAACGGGACCGTCTGGCGAAGCGACTTCAACGTGCAGGAGTGGAGGCGTGCACTCGCTGCTGCGGGCCTGATTTCCGAAGCCGAGAAGGGTGCCAAGTGCGAGTCCGCGCGCGTACGCACACCTCATGCCGGACAGCAGTGCGAGAAAGCGGCAGGCCCGCGCACGGGACTTCAAGCACTTCGGAGCGTCTACGCAGAGCAGCCGCTCCGAATGCCAGAAGATGCCCTGAATTGATCGGATCAAGATCTCAAGAGGAAATCGAACGAAAGATTCGGACAATCTATTTTCGTTTTGAATTAAGCAACGTTCATGTGAGAATCATTGACCAGTAGTTCCCACACGCGTTATCGCCCTGGAACACAGATCGGAACGTGTATGTCGCAAGAATTTTCCCCCGCTGAGCTGCACGACAAGTACAAGTCGCTGTGGCTGGTCAGTTGGGGCGTCCTGGCTCTCGCCGCTCTCGCGCTTGCTCACGAAGCGCTCTCGATGGTCCCAAAAGATTGGCGTTTGATCGGAGCGGGCATCGCCGTTGTAGTTTGCTTGGTCATCCTGTACCCCTTTCGGAGCAAGGGGCGTCTGCACCTGCGCGCGGCATTCGAGAGCGGGGTACGACGCGGCATAGCACTGGAGCAACAGCGTGCAGCCGCGCGCGCTGTCGCTGACGAGAACGAGGAGTAACTCCGCCCAGCGCTCCAGGCGCACACAAAGTCCGCATAGGAGCCGACCGGCCAGGCGACACGGCCCGGAGACGGCGGCCCCGCACATCAATCAGGCCCCCACTCGCGCCAAACGCGCAGGTAGGGGGCCTCTTTTTGCGGGATCCTTGCCGTTTCTCCTGGCTCAGGCATGGCCATACCAAAACCCCAGCTCGGCGGCCGTCCGCCCGCTCACCGCGGCGCAGCCGCCATCACCCCCCGAAGCTCCGCCACCTCCCGCTCCAGCTCGCGGTAGTGGTCGCTGACCTTCTGCCGGGCCGTCGGGGTGACGCGGCCACCGTCCAGTTCGGTCAGCCGGTCGCCCAGGGCGGTGAGGCCCGTCTGCCAGTCGTGCCAGCCGTCGGCGCCCTGGGTCGCGGCCAGCTCGCCCCGGGCGGCGCGCAGGGCCTCGTGGGCCCCCTCGCGCAGCGGCACCAGGTCGGCGCGCAGCCGTTCGGTGCGTTCACGCAGGTAGACGAGGGACTCGCCGTAGCCGGCGAACGTCTCCCGCAGCTCGGTCATCGACCTGACCTGGTCCCCGAGCGCCTCCAGCCAGGGCAGGGCCACCTCGACGCCGTGCTCGGCCGCCTCGACGGTCGCCGTACGGACCTCGAGGTAGTTCTGGGAGACGCCGTCCAGGTCGGCGAAGACGCTCATCGCGCCGAGGGTCTGCTCGCGGATCGTGTCCGAAGGGAGTCCGTCCCCCCGGTCGAGCAGCGCCTCGATCCGCTCCAGCTCACCCCGCACCGCCCTGCGCAGCTCCAGCAGCGCCTGATGAGCCGCGTCGGCGGTCTCGACCGGGCCGGCGACAGCTGCCAGCCCCTCGGCCTGCCGCTGGCGTCTTGCCCGACTACGCCCCCACATGCACGCCACCCCTTCCGGACGGATCGACCGCACTGAAGTCGATCTTAGGTTCGAAAGGGGTGGTTTCAGGCCGTCGGAGGTCTTTCACACGAAACCCGGACCGTACTGGAACATTCCGGCCGTCCTCAGCCCACGAAGGCGACGAACAGCAGCCACACCACGGGAGCCGTGGGAAGCAGCGAGTCCAGCCGGTCCATGATGCCGCCGTGTCCGGGCAGCAGCGTGCCCATGTCCTTGATGCCCAGGTCTCGCTTGATCATGGACTCGCCGAGGTCGCCGAGCGTCGCGCTGACCGCGACCGCGAGGCCCAGCAGCAGTCCCTGCCACCAGGTGCCGTCGTCGATCACGTACGCCATCAGCAGCGCGCCCGCCACCATCGCGAACGCGACCGCGCCGAACAGGCCCTCGCGGGTCTTGCCGGGGCTGATGCGCGGGGCGAGCTTGTGCTTGCCGAAGCGCCAGCCGATCGCGTACGCGCCCGTGTCGCTGACGACGGTCAGGAGGAGGTACGTCATGACGCGCTGCGCACCGTCGTCGGCGGTGAGCATCATCGCGACGAAGGTGGCCAGGAACGGGACGTAGAAGGCCGCGAAGACGCCCGCCGTGACATCCCTGAGGTAGCCCTCGGGAGGTTCCGTCATCCGCCAGACCAGGACCGCGAGCGCGGTGAGCGCCATGGCGACCCACGCGCCCCCGGGCCCCCGGACGTATCCGGAGACGACCATCGCGGCCCCGCCGAGCGCCAGCGGCACCAACGGCGCCCTGATGCCCTTGCGTTCCTGGAGCCTGGACGTCAGTTCCCACAGACCCACCACGACGGCGACCACGATCACCCCGACGAAGGCGGCCTTGACGACGAACAGCGACGCGATGATCACCGCGCCGAGTCCGACGCCGACGCCTATGGCCGCGGCGAGGTCCCGGCCCGCGCTCTTCTTCTGCGGGGCGGGGGCGGGCTGCTGGGCGTCGTCGGGCGTGGGCATGGAATCCGGCTTCTGCGGCACCGTCCCATGGGGCTGTGCCTGCGGCATCTCGTCGCGGAACAAAGGGCCGCCCGGCCGAGCGGCCCCCCGCTCGTCATCCTGGTCTCCGCCGTGTGCGGGTACGTCGGGCACGATGGGCATGGGGCGAGTCTGCTGCGCGTGCTGCGCATCGTACGCGGGACCCGCCGGGGCAGCCCCCTGGACAGGCCCTCCGTCGGACGGCCCCCAGTACCCGGCGTGGGGCGGCGCCCCCCAGGAAGAGTCGTTCATCAGACTTCGAGAAGCTCCGCTTCCTTGTGCTTGAGAAGCTCGTCCACCTGCGCGACGTACTTCGCGGTGGTGTCGTCGAGCTCCTTCTCCGCGCGACGGCCCTCGTCCTCGCCGACCTCGCCGTCCTTGACGAACTTGTCGATGGTGTCCTTGGCCTTGCGGCGGATGGACCGGATCGAGATCTTGGAGTCCTCGGCCTTGGTCCGGGCCACCTTGATGTAGTCCTTGCGGCGCTCCTGGGTGAGCTCGGGGAACACCACGCGGATGATGTTTCCGTCGTTGCTCGGGTTGACGCCGAGGTCGGAGTCGCGGATCGCCTGTTCGATGTTGCGCAGCGCGCTCTTGTCGAACGGGGTCACCACGGCCATGCGCGGTTCGGGCACGGAGAACGAGGCCAGCTGGTTGATCGGCGTCAGCGCGCCGTAGTAGTCGGCCACGATCTTGTTGAACATCGCCGGGTGCGCACGACCGGTGCGGATCGCGGCGAAGTCCTCCTTGGCGACCACGACGGCCTTCTCCATCTTCTCCTCGGCCTCGAGGAGGGTCTCTTCGATCACCACTTGCTCCTGCGTGTCTTGAGTAGGCCCGGCTGCTGTTCTCGGTCCGCGGCCGGCTGCGTCGCGTCTTCTTCCTGCACGGTTCCCGACCGCCAGGACATTGTCCATCCCCCGCTCAGGGCCAGTCCCCGGTCAGGGCTGATCCCTTGTCAGTCCCGGCCGCTCTGGTCACCGACGAGAGTGCCGATCTTCTCACCCTTGACGGCCCGAGCGATATTGCCCTCGGTCAGAAGCTCGAAGACCAGGATCGGGAGCTTGTTGTCACGGCACAGCGTGATCGCGGTCATGTCTGCGACCTTGAGGTCCCGGGTGATGACCTCGCCGTAGCCGAGCGAGTCGAACTTGACGGCTGAGGGGTTGGTCTTCGGGTCGGAGTCGTAGACCCCGTCCACGCCGTTCTTGCCCATCAGCAGCGCCTCGGCGTCGATCTCCAGGGCGCGCTGCGCGGCGGTCGTGTCGGTGGAGAAGTACGGCATGCCCATACCGGCCCCGAAGATGACCACACGGCCCTTCTCCAGGTGTCGTACGGCACGCAGCGGGATGTACGGCTCGGCGACCTGGCCCATGGTGATGGCGGTCTGGACCCGGCTGTCGATGCCCTCCTTCTCCAGGAAGTCCTGGAGCGCGAGGCAGTTCATGACGGTGCCGAGCATGCCCATGTAGTCGGAGCGGGCCCGGTCCATGCCCCGCTGCTGGAGTTCCGCGCCGCGAAAGAAGTTGCCGCCGCCGAGGACGACGGCGATCTGGGAGCCGTCGCGTACGACGGCCGCGATCTCTCGGGCGATCTTGTGCACCACGTCGGGGTCCACGCCCAGGCCCCCACCGCCGGAGAAGGCCTCTCCGGACAGCTTCAGCATGTACCGGCCGCGCACTTTGCCGTCGTCGCTCTTCTGGGCCTTGGTGGTCATGGAGAATCTCGCCTCTTCACGTGTCACACATACGAAGGAGGCCATTGCCGGTGGGGTGTCGATCGCATCCCATGCTCGGCAATGGCCTCCTCGTCAGATCTGCTGTCGTCCGCCACGCGCGCGTGCGTGACGACGTACGTGCGCGACTGTCGTCGACCCTATAGGTATGCCTACGTGGGCCGCGCGTCGATCGCGGTACGGACTCAGATGCCGACCTTGATGCGCGTGAAGCGCTTCAGGGTGACACCGGCCTCGTCCAGGACCTTCTGGACGGACTTCTTGTTGTCCAGCGCGTACGGCTGGCCGAGCAGCGTGGCGTCCTTGAAGAAGCCGTTGAGGCGACCCTCGACGATCTTCGGCAGGGCGGCCTCGGGCTTGCCCTCGGCGCGGGTGGTCTCCTCGGCGACGCGGCGCTCGGACTCGACGACCTCGGCCGGCACGTCCTCCTTGGAGAGGTACTTCGGCGCGAAGGCGGCGATGTGCTGGGCGATGCCCTTGGCGACCTCGGCGTTGGGCTTGTCCAGCTCGACGAGGACACCGATCTGCGGGGGCAGGTCGGGCATCGTGCGGTGCATGTACGCCAGCACGAAACCGTCCGCGTACTGCGCGAAGCGGTCCAGGACGATCTTCTCGCCCAGGTTGGCGTTGGCCTCGTCGACGTACGCCTGAACCGTCTTGCCGGGCTCGATCTCGGAGGCGAGCAGCGCCTCCAGGTCGGCCGGGGAGGTCTTGGCGACGTGCTCGGCGAGCGCGTTCGCGGCAGCCTGGAACTTCTCGCCCTTGGCGACGAAGTCCGTCTCGCACTTCAGCTCGACGAGCACACCGGAGGTGTTGTCGTCGGCGATGATCGAGACGACCGCGCCGTTCTCGGCGGAACGGCCCTCGCGCTTGGCGACGCCCTTCTGGCCCTTGATGCGCAGGGCCTCGACGGCCTTGTCGACCTCGCCCTCGGCCTCGTCGAGCGCCTTCTTACAGTCCATCATGCCGGCGCCGGTGAGCTCACGGAGCTTCTTGACGTCGGCGGCGGTGTAGTTCGCCATGATTCTCGGAGTCTCTCTCGAAGTCTGAAAGATCTGCGGATCGAACGGCGGGGGCCCGATGGAGGTGCCCCCGCCGTCGACAACCCGAAGGGGTGAGGGTCAGGCCTGCTCGGCGGCCTCGGCCGGAGCCTCGGCGACGGGGGCCTCGGCAGCAGCCTCAGCCTCGGCGGGAGCCTCGACAGCAGCGGCCTCGGCGGCGGGCGCCTCGGCGTCGTCGGCCTTCTTCTCGCCCTCGAGGAGGTCGCGCTCCCACTCGGCGAGGGGCTCGGCGACGGCCTTCTCGCCCTTGTCACCGGTGTTGACGCCGGAACGGGACATGAGGCCCTCGGCGACAGCGTCGGCGATCACACGGGTGAGCAGGGTGACGGAGCGGATCGCGTCGTCGTTGCCCGGGATCTTGTAGTCGACCTCGTCGGGGTCGCAGTTGGTGTCGAGGATGGCGACGACCGGAATGTTGAGCTTCCGGGCCTCACCGACCGCGATGTGCTCCTTCTTGGTGTCCACGATCCAGACGGCGCTGGGCACCTTGGACATCTCGCGGATACCACCGAGGGTCTTCTCCAGCTTGGCCTTCTCGCGCGAGAGCACGAGAAGCTCCTTCTTGGTGAGACCCGACGCGGCGACGTCCTCGAAGTCGATCTGCTCGAGCTCCTTGAGGCGCTGCAGACGCTTGTAGACGGTCGAGAAGTTGGTGAGCATGCCGCCCAGCCAGCGCTGGTTGACGTAGGGCATGCCGACGCGGGTCGCCTGCTCGGCGATCGCCTCCTGCGCCTGCTTCTTCGTGCCGACGAACATGACCGTGCCGCCGTGGGCGACGGTCTCCTTGACGAACTCGTAGGCGCGGTCGATGTACGACAGCGACTGGAGCAGGTCGATGATGTAGATGCCGTTGCGCTCCGTGAAGATGAAGCGCTTCATCTTCGGGTTCCAACGACGGGTCTGGTGACCGAAGTGGACGCCGCTTTCCAGCAGCTCCCGCATCGTGACGACGGCCATGGCCGTTCTCCTTGTGTTTCTCGGTTGTGCCGCGGGTACCGGCCGGCACCCGCGCCTGACGCCCGATTGCGCCTTGCCGCGAGGGACCGAGAGGCGCTGACACCCGCCCTGTACGGGGCCTGGTGTCGGGGCGTGCGAAGTCGACCCGGTGACCCGGATCGCCAAAGGAAGTGTACGGGACCGGCGGGCCCCCGGGTGACGCCGATATCCACAACCGGTCAGTACTCCACAGGCCCGCCCGGACCGTCACGAAACACGCCAGTCTCGGCCCATGCGAGCGAACCGAGAAGCACGTCGAGGCCCGTCCCTGCTGCTGCCCCTGGTCCTGGCCCTGCTGTTGACCCTGACGGCGTCGACAGCAAGGGGAGCCGGGGCACCCCCGCCCACGGAACCCCCCGTCGCGGACGCGCCTCCCACCCCCGCGCTCGCCCGCACCTGGCCGGTGGGGACCCGCCCCCTGGTCCTACGAGCCTGGGAACCGCCCCCGACGCCCTACGCCGGGGGCCACCGGGGCGTGGACCTGGCAGCGGTGTCCGGCGCCCCGGTTCGCGCGGTGGCCGCGGGCCGGGTGCACTTCGCGGGCCGGGTGGCGGGCCGAGGAGTCGTCTCCGTGGAACTCTCGGGCACGGGCACCCCGCCCCTGCGCACAACGTACGAACCGGTGACGGCAGCGGTGGAGAAGGGTGCGGAGGTGGCGGCGGGCGAGGTGGTGGGCACGCTGGAGCCAGGAAGCGGCCACTGCCCGACAACATGCGTGCACTGGGGCCTACTGAGAGGCGAAACCTACCTGAACCCCCTCACCCTCCTACCCCCCTGGCTCCTCCACACGGCCCCCTCCCGCCTCCTACCGGTACTGGGCGTATCGCCGCCCCCCGCTGCGGGCAGTCGTGCCGCTGGGGCGGCACGGGTGGGCGCAGCGGCACCCGCGAGCGCGGCGAGCGAAGTACCCACGACGCCCGCACCAACGCCTCGCACCGGCTCACGGAGCCGCTTCAGCCCCGCACACCCCGCAACGCCATCCCCACAGCCGCTTCCGTGATCACCGCGGAATCCTCCGCCACCCCGAACTCGATCCGCCGCACGGCCGCGTCCACGATCCCCTGCAACAACATCGCCGCCATCCGAGGCTGCGCATGCCCGACATCCCGCAACGCCTCGACCACCATCGCGACCAGCGCCCCGTGCGCCGCCCGGATCTTCTCCCGGGCCCCCGCGTCCAGCTCACTCGCCGAGATCGCCACCACAGCCCGGTGCCGCCGGTCCCCCACCAGGGCGAGCTGCCGGCGCACATACGCCTCGACCTTGTCCTCGGGCCCGTCCACCGCGGCCATCGCCGCCTCGACCTCCGCCGCCCAGACCGGGAAGTCGACCTCGCACAGCTCCTCGACGACCGACGCCCGCGACCGGAAGTACTCGTAGACGGACGACCGCGCGAGCCCCGTCCGTTCGGCCAGGGCCGGGAAGGTCAGCGCCTCCGTCCCGCCCTCGGACAACAGGGACCTCGCCGCGTCCAGCAGGGCGGCTCGCTGCATCGACCGGTGCTCGGCCACGGAGGCCGCTCGAATCCTTGGCACGTCAACACTGTACGGACGTGCCGCACCGTAAGGGAGACACTCCGGACTCCGGACTCCGGCCCGCTCAGCGACCGAAGCTCGCCAGCTTCGCGCGCAGTTGCAGGACGGACTTGGTGTGGATCTGGCTGACCCGGCTCTCGGTCACGCCCAGCACGTTGCCGATCTCCGCGAGGGTGAGCCCCTCGTAGTAGTAGAGCGTCACCACGGTCTTCTCCCGGTCGGGCAGCGTGCTGATCGCCCGGGCCAGGAACCGCCGCAGCTCCCGGCCCTCGGCCACCTCGACCGGGTTGTCGGCGGCGGTGTCCTCCAGCGTGTCCATGAGGCTCAGCCGGTCCCCGCCCTCGCCGCCCGCGTGCAGCAGCTCCTCCAGCGCGACGACGTTGGCCAGGGACAGCTGGCTGAACACCGCGTGGAGGTCGTCGACCCCGATGCCCATCTCGGCGGCGACCTCGCCCTCCGACGGCGTCCGCCGCAGCCGCGCCTCCAGCGTCGCGTACGCCCGCTCCACGTTCCGCGCCTTCTGCCGCACCGACCGCGGGATCCAGTCCAGCGCCCGCAGTTCGTCGATCATCGCGCCCCGGATACGTGTGATCGCGTACGTCTCGAACTTGATCTCCCGTTCGATGTCGAACTTCTCGATCGCGTCGATCAGCCCGAACACCCCGGAGGAGACGAAGTCCGCCTGCTCGACATTGGGCGGCAGCCCGACGCTCACCCGGCCGGCGACGTACTTCACGAGCGGCGAGTAGTGCAGGATCAGCTGCTCGCGCAACCGCTCGTCACCCGTCGTCTTGTACGAACGCCACAGTTCGTCGAGCGTCGAGGGAGCGGGCGGGCGCACGTTACCGCCGTCGCGGGCGGCCGGTGGGGCCGCCGCCCGGTCGGACCCGGAGGTGTGCTGGGGCATTACGTCGCCTTGTGCCGTTCTGCCGTGAACCGGTGGGGTCTGGATGGGTGCCCGGGTGGGCCGTCGGTCTGTTGCGGTCTGATGTCGAATTACCCGTCTGGTCGAATTGCCTTTCCGACTCCCGGTCTGCACCGGAATCCACGTGAGCGTAGCGTGACTGAGGTGTCGCAGTGTGCGAGGACCGGGGGACGGGGTGCACGCAGATACGTTCCGCTGGACGCCCCTCGGGGTCGCGGCCATCGCCCTGTGTGACCATCGGAGCGGACCAACTGCGGGAAATACCAAGGGCGTCGGGCATCCCCCGGACGGCCGAACACGCTCGGTCAGCATCTGTCCCGCCCGGACCGGACGGAGATCATCGCTTGGCGTGTCAACTTCCAGCCGTCGTCGTGTCGTTCGACGTAACCAAGCGATCGGAGCTCGTACAGCCTGGCGACCGCGTCGTCCTTCGCCGTCGAGGCGCCCCGCGCGATGTCGTCCACCGTCGCCGTCCCGCGCGCGGGCAGCGCGGCCAGGACGCGTTCCGCCGCCGGTTCCAGCAGGTCACGCGGGAGAACAGGCCCGCGTCGGTCGGGCGCCAGGTCGCCCATGTCACCGACCAGTTCGGCGACTTCCGCCGCGTCGGTGACCAGCATCGCGTCGCCGCGCAGGAGTTCGTGCACCCCTGCGGAGAGCCCGCTGGTGGCGGGGCCGGGGACCCCCATCGTGAACCGCCCCAGCCGCTGCGCCGCCCGCGCCGTGACGAGCGATCCACTGCGGTACGCGGCCTCGACGACCACGGTCCCCCGGGTCAGGGCCGCGATCACCCGGTTGCGCATCACGAACCGGCTCGGCGTCGGATGGTCACCGGGCGGCAACTCGCCCACCACCAGGCCCTGTTCGGCGATCCTGGTGATCAGCTGGGTGTGCCCGCGAGGGTAGGGCCGGTCGACCCCGCAGGCCAGTACGGCGACCGTGGCCCCGCCCGCGCCGAGCGCACCCCGGTGCGCGGCCCCGTCGACCCCGTACGCGCCCCCCGAGACCACCACCCAGCCGCGTTCCGCGAGCCCGGCGGCGAGGGTGGCCGCCATATGGGCGCCGTACTCGGTACAGGCCCGGGCCCCGACGACGGCGACGGACCGCAGCGCCCACATCCGCAGGCTGGGCCGCCCGCGCACCCACAGTCCCGTGGGCCGCGCGTCCCCGAGGTCGTCGAGCTGGGCCGGCCACTCCGGCGCGCCGGGCCACACGAACCGCACCCCCGCCGCCCGGGCGACGGCGAGATCCCGCTCGGGCTCGGCCTGCGCGGCCCGCGCGCACAGCCCCGCCCACCGGGTCCCGGTGACGCCGGTCAGCATCGGACCGCCGTCCCGCAGCCGCCGGACCACCTCGACGGCCCCGCTCTCCCGGACCCAGCGCCCGGCGACCTCGTCCCCCGGTTCCACGACCCGGGTGAGAAAGACCCGGGCGAGCCCCTCCGCGCCCGGCCGGTCGGCCGCCTCCCCGGGCGCGGTTTCGCTCGCCCCGGTGCCGGCCGCGTCCCCCGTCATGTCAGCGCCCCGATGGCCATCGGCACCCCGCGCGGCACCCCCGTGCGCAGTTGCAGCGCCAGGGCGACGTCCGTCGCGTCGGGCCGGTCGTGGCCGACGAGGTCCGCGACGGTCCACGCCACCCGCAGGACCCGGTCGATCCCGCGCGCGGTGAGCACCCCGCGCTCCAAGTTCCGCTCGGCCTCCTCCATCGCGCCCGGCATCGCGTGCCAGCGGCTGCGCAGCTCCCGCCCAGGCACCTCGCTGTTGGTCCGCCACGGCGTCCCCACGAACCGGGCCGTCGCCCGTTCCCGGGCCGCCCGCACCCGCTCGGCGACCGTCGCCGTGGACTCGCCCCGAGCCCCGCACTCGACGAGTTGCGAGCGCGTGACCCGGTCCACCTCGACCCTCAGGTCGACCCGGTCGAGCAGCGGACCGGAGAGCCGGGCCTGATAGCGCCGGATGACGGAGGGCGGGCACTCGCAGAGTGTGTCCCGCTGGGAAAAGCGTCCGCAGGGGCAGGGATTGGCCGCCAGAACCATCAGGAACCTCGCTGGGAACCGTACGACCCCCGCGCTCCGCGCGATCACCACGTGCCCGGACTCGAGGGGCTGGCGCAGGGCGTCCAGCACCTGGCTGCCGAACTCCGGAGTCTCGTCCAGAAAGAGGATTCCGCGGTGGGCCAGCGAGACCGCACCTGGCCGTGCGACGCCCTGTCCGCCGCCCACGAGGGCCTGCATGGTGGCCGAGTGGTGCGGTGCGCAGTAGGGCGCCGTGTCGATCAGGGGTTTGCCCGGTGGCAGCAGTCCGGCGACCGAGTGCACGGCGGTGACCTCCAGCGACTCCTGCCGGGTGAGCCGGGGCAGCACCGCGGGCAGCCGCTCGGCGAGCATCGTCTTGCCGGCTCCTGGCGGGCCTTCCAGGAAGACGTGGTGACCGCCGGCCGCGGCCACTTCCATCGCCGTGCGCGCCGAGTGCTGGCCCACGACGTCGGCCAGGTCGTGACCGTTGTCGTACGCGGCGGCGCCCACGCTGTGCATGCCCGTGGCCGCGCCGGTGCCCGGCATCCGCAGGCCCGCCATCAGGGGGTCCGGGCGGCCGTGCTCGTCCGGTTCCTCCTCCGGCACCGGCTCGTCCGCGAGGACGGCGATCAGCTGCCGCAGACTGCGCACACCGAGCACCGACACCCCGGGGACGAGTGCGGCCTCGGCTGCGGCGCACTCCGGCACGACCACCTGTTCGTAGCCCGAGTCGGCCGCCGCCAGCACGGCCGGCAGGATGCCCCGGACGGGCCGTACCCGGCCGTCGAGGCCCAGTTCGCCGATCATCACGATGTCGGCGAGGACCCGGGGGTCGATCCGCTCGGCGGCCCCGAGGACGGCCGCGGCGATGGCGAGGTCGAACCCACTGCCACTCTTGGGCACGGACGCCGGGCTGAGCCCCACGGTGAGCTTCTTCTGCGGCCAGGCTGCTCCGGAGTTGACGACCGCCGCCCGGACCCTGTCCTTGCTCTCCGTCAGGCTCTTGTCGGGCAGTCCCACCAGGGTGAACGCGGCGACGCCGGGTTCGAGATCGGCCTGGACCTCGACGACCACGCCCTCGACGCCCACCAGCGCCACCGAACACGTACGGGCGAATCCCATCACGCCACCCCCCGGGCGTGTTCCACCACGGGCGCGCCGCGCTCGGGCAGCAGAACGCCGACCAGGTCGATACGGACGCCGCCGGGTGGTGCTCCCCCGTGTTCCTGGACCCAGCGTTCGGCGAGGCCCCGCAGCCGCTCCGCCTTGGCCGGTGTGACGGCCGCCATCGGATGCTGGAAGGCGCCCGCCGGTCCGGCCGCCCGCCGGGTCTTGACCTCGCAGACGACGAGGGCGTCGCCGTCCCGGGCCACGATGTCGATCTCGCCGGTCCGGCCGGCGCGCCAGTTGCGGTCGAGGACCGTCATCCCGGACTCGGTCAGCCGCCGTGCGGCCAGCTCCTCGCCGTACCTGCCCAGTGCCCCGCGTTGCGCGCCGCATTGTGCGTTGCGTGTGTTCATGTCGGCACCACCTCCGGCGCCAACAATGCGGGCAGATCAACGAGCTATTGGATCTTGGTGGACAACCTCGGCATTGTGGATAACCTCGCCACCCGCACGAGTGACATCAGCCGCCCGGGAGCTCCAGATCGCTCTTGTTCAGCTCCTCAATGTTCACGTCCTTGAACGTGAGCACCCGCACCTGCTTCACGAACCGGGCCGGCCGGTACATGTCCCACACCCAGGCGTCCGCCATGGACACCTCGAAAAACACCTCGCCCTGGACCGAGTGCACCTGCATCTCGTAGTCGTTGGTGAGGTAGAAGCGCCGTTCGGTCTCGATCACGTATTTGAACAGACCGACGACATCGCGGTACTCCCGGTAGAGCTTCAGCTCCATCTCGGTCTCGTACTTCTCGAGGTCCTCGGCGCTCATGGCATGTTCCCCTTCAGCCGTGCGTCCCCCCATTGTGCGCCAGTACCGCGAGCCCCTAGACGATTTCCGTGTCGAGGACCTCGGGCGTGGCCGGGGGACCTTCGTCGAGCACCTTGCGCAGAAGCTCGGCGAGTCTGGTCGGATACACCGTCTCATGTGCCCGGGTCAGTTCCTGGCACGTCCACCAACGTGCTCCGGCGACACTGCGCCGTTCCAGCTCCGTGAGACCCGTGGCCCGGGTCCTCGTCGTGTCCGTACGGGCCAGGAAGTACCACTCGTCCTGGTCCCAGCGGCGCCCCGCGAACGGGAAGGAGCACCTGCGCCGCCACAGCACCGGGCCGAGTTCGACCTCGGTGATGCCGGTCTCCTCCGCGAGTTCCCGCAATGCGGCCTCCTCGCGCGTCTCGTCGCCCTCCAGACCTCCGCCGGGTGTGAACCACCAGTCGTCGGCCGGATCGTCCGGCTCGTGCCCGTGCAGCAGCAGAATCCGGTCCCGCGGATCGAGAAGCACCACCCGGGCCACCCTGCGAACACCGCCGGTGTACGGGTCGTCCGCAGCGCCGTCCGCAGCGCCGTCCGCCTCAGCGGGCACCGGCGGGCTCCGCCACCGCGACGGCGCGCCGTTTCGCCAGCCGCCCGGCGATGGGCCCGTAGGCGCCGCCGCCCAGGACGAGAACCCCGCCCACCACGATCGCGACGGTGAGCAGCCGCAGCGGACCCGGCGTGGACAGCGCTCCCAGGGGCTCGAAGCCCGTAGGACGGGGCAGCATGCCCTTCATGGGCCACACCACGGCGTCGACGCGGGCCTCCACCCCACTGCGCGACACCGTGCCGTTGAAGGCCTCGGTGAGATGCGCCGTGGAGTCCAGGGAGCCGGTGCGCTCGTCGCCGAGCAGGAACAGGCGCCCCTCGGGAACCTTGATCGACGGGATGCCGACCAGCTCGGCGGCCTGCCCCTTGCGCAGGTAGGACTCCTGGATCTGCTTGCCGTTGACGGTCAGCTTGCCGTCCGTACAGCAGGCGATCGTGTCCCCGCCCACGGCCACGACCCGCTTGACCAGCGCCATGTCGCCCCAGCTCGCCTGCCGGAAGACCACGACGTCACCGCGCTTGATCTCGCTGCCGTCGATGCGCTGGCCGAGGACCCGGTCACCGGCCACGATGGTGGGCGACATGGAGTCGGTCGGCACCGTGTAGGGCTGGTAGAGGATCGCGCCCCAGACGAAACCGCCGAGGAAGAGCACACAGCCGAGGGCCACGGCCAGTCCCGACAGCTTGCTGCCGAGCCCGCCGTGGCCCTCGTCCGTACGCGTACGTGTCGTCGTACTGCTCATCCCAGTGGTCTCCCAGATCGCTGCCTGGGACGGCACCCTACCCGGCGGTACCCGACCCGGGAACACCGGAGTTTCCGACGGTAACGGGAGCGGTCGTACGGCCGGCCGCGCGGCGCCTGCGCCACAGCACCAGCGGGACCGCGCCCGCCAGGCCCAACGCGCCCGGGGCCGCGGCGCTCAGGTTCTGGTCGAAGGTGTCGGGAATCGGCAGCGTGTCCCAGCGAGTGGGCGGCCAGGCGACCACGATGGCGCGGCCGACGACGTTGCCCACGGGGACGAAGCCGTTGTTCTTGTCCTCCTGGTGGTACCGGGAGTCCAGCGAGTTCTGGCGGTGGTCACCCATGACCCAGATTTTGCCAGTGGGTACCGTGACCTTGAACTGGCCGCCCTGGTCGTCGACGCTGCACGGGGTGTTCCCCGCGTACACGTACGGCTCGTCGAGCGCCTTGCCGTTGACCTTCAACGGGCCCGTGCCGTTGCACTCGACGGTGTCGCCGCCGACGCCGATGACCCGCTTGATGAGGTCCTTCTCGTTGGCGGACGGCATCAGGCCGATCCAGCCGAGGACCCGCTGCACGGGGTTCGGTTCGACGGTCGGCTCGCCCGCCAGCCAGTCGGCGGGGTCGTGGAAGACGACGACCTCACCGCGCTCGGGCTCCGAGCCGAACCACGGGGTCAGCTTGTCGACCAGGACCCGGTCACCCTGCTCCAGCGTGTGCTGCATGGAGTCCGAGGGGATGGAGAACGCCTGCACCAGGAACGTCTTGATCAGCAGCGCGAGGACCAGCGCGATACCGATGAGCAGCGGCAACTCCTTCCAGAAGGAGCGCTGCTTCCTGGGCCTGTGGCCGGGTTCGTCGGCGTCCTGCGCCGGATCCTCCCCGGAGTCCCCACTGCCCGTCCCGGAGGACCCTGAGTCGGCTCCCAGGGGCCCCGGGGCCCCGGAGTCACTCTCGGCGGGGACGGCGTCCTCCGCGGCCGGCCGAACCGGGTCCACGGGGCGCTGTTCCTCGGGACCGTCCTGTCCGGACCGTGCGCCGACCGCCAAATCCCCCACATCCACTCCTCACTCCGAACCGCCGCCCGCGCCGGATGCGACGCAGGCCCACCACTCCCATAACGAGCGGGAGTTCCGCAGGGGTCGGGAGCGGGATCGATCCATACCGATCCGCGGAAGCCACCCTATGCGACGCGCCGAGGGCGTTGGCCGACCCGCCCGGCACGGTCGAGAACGTGTCCGGCTCTTCCAGACGGGTCATGTGACCGACCGGCCAGGCGATGACCATGGCCCGGCCCACGACGGAGTTCAGGGAGACGGTGCCGCCGAACCCCTCGGTGCGGTGGTAGCGGGAGTCGGCGGAGTTCGCCCGGTGGTCGCCCATCATGAACAGGCGCCCCGCGGGGACCTTCACCTCGAAGGCGAAGGAGGAGGGCTTGTTGCCGGGGTGGATGTAGTTCGTCTCGTTGAGCGGCATGCCGTTGACGGTCACCCGGCCCTGGGCGTCGCAGCACTTGACGGTGTCGCCGCCGACCGCGACGACCCTCTTGATGAGGTCCTTCTCGTTGTCCGAGGGCAGCAGCCCGATGAAGGTGAGCGCCTGCTTGACCTGTTTGACGACGACCGGGTCCGCGCTCTTGGTGGCCGCCGGTTCGTCGTCGAGCCAGCCGCCGGGGTCCTTGAAGACGACGACGTCACCACGCTGGGGCTCCGAGCCGAACCAGGGGGTGAACTTGTCCACGAGAACACGGTCGCCGATCTGGATCGTGTTCTCCATCGAGCCCGACGGGATCACGAACGCCTGCACGAGGAACGTCTTCAGGACCAGGGCTATGAGGACGGCGACGCCCACCAGGAGCGGTATCTCCTTGACGGCCGAGCGCCGCCGGCGCGCCTTGACCTTGCGCTGCAGTTTGCGCCGCTCGGCCCGGCCCGGCCTGGCGGCGGCGCCGGCCGCCCGGCGGGAGCCGGTGGGCAGCAGCTGGTCGGCGACGGTGGTGGGCACACCGCGCGGTTTGCCCCGGTTACCCATGGACACCGTCCGCGGCGGGCACGCGCGCGTACGCGCCGGGGCGGTCCAGCCGGGTCCAGTGCTCGCGTGGCCAGGCGATCCATTCCGCTCGGCCGATCACCCTGCCGACGGGGATCATTCCGCCGCCCGGCGAACCCAGATGGTCCCGCGAGTCGCTGGAGTCGCTGCGGTGGTCCCCCAGCAGGAAGAGTCTGCCCTCGGGCACGACCACGTCGAAGGACACCGTGGACGGGCTGTCACCGGGGTAAATGAACGTCGACTCGTCGACCGACCGGCCGTTCACCTCGACCTTCCCCTCCTTGTCGCAGCAGACCACGTGGTCTCTCCCCACACCCACAACGCGCTTGATGTAGTCGGCGTGCCCGAAATAGCCGGTGCCGTCGAACACGATGACGTCACCGCGCTGCGGCTCGGCACCGAAACGGTACGCCAACCTATTTACGAGAACGCGGTCCCCGATCCTCAATCCGCTCTCCATCGAGCGGCTGGGAATTTCGAACGGCTGGAGGACGAACCTGCTGAAGAGGAGCAGAAAGAGCAGGCAGACCAGCAGGGTCAGGGTGATCCGTCCACCCGGGAGCCATTCGGCCGCCCGGGACCACAACGCGAAACGCGACCGGCCCTCCGGCCCCTCGGTGTCCGAGTCTGCCTCGGATCGAACAGGGCGGGAGGAGCGGTCGCGCTCCGTCGGCTGTGCTTCGGTGTCCATCGGGGCAGGATGTTATCCGGCCTCGATGTGAGCCCTCTTTGTATCGGGCTCACCAAAGGCTCAGTTGTCGCGCTTCTCCTTGATCTTCGCGGCCTTGCCGCGCAGCTCACGGAGGTAGTACAGCTTCGCGCGACGCACGTCACCACGCGTGACCAGCTCGATCTTCTCGACGATCGGGGTGTGCACCGGGAAGGTGCGCTCGACGCCGACGGAGAACGAGACCTTGCGGACCGTGAAGGTCTCGCGGACACCGGCGCCCTGACGGCGGATGACAACGCCCTTGAACTGCTGCACACGGGAGCGGTTGCCCTCGATGACGCGGACGTGGACGTTGACGGTGTCACCCGGGCGGAAGGCCGGGATGTCGCTGCGCAGCGACGCGGAGTCGACGGAGTCGAGCAGGTGAGACATTTCGTCTGCTTTCTTCGTTGATGCCACAGGTCATCAACGGGAGCTTGATTTACGGAAGGATGCTGTCCGTGCCGGGGCGGGCGTCGTGTCCCCCCGTGGCAGGGGCGCACGCCGGACGACGCACAACAGCGACCTATTCTTCCATGGCCTCTGGTCTGCGCCAAAATCGGCCGTCGGCGGAGGGCCGCCACCCCATGATGGAGAGCGTCTCGCGGTCCTTCTTGTCGAAGGCCGACGCGTCGGTCTGCTCGATCAGGTCGGGTCGGTTGGCCCCCGTACGGCGCAGTGCCTCGTCCCGGCGCCAGCGCGCGATCTTCCCGTGGTGGCCGCTGAGCAGCACGTCCGGGATCTCCCGGCCGCGCCACTGGGGCGGCTTGGTGTAGATCGGCCCCTCCAGGAGGTTGGCCATGGCGCCCGGCGCGAAGGAGTCGTCCCGGTGCGACTCGGCGTTGCCGAGGACCCCGGGCAGCAGCCTCGCGACGGCCTCCGTGATCACCAGTACGGCCGCCTCGCCGCCGGCGAGCACATAGTCGCCGATGGACACCTCGTACACGGGCATCCGGGTGGCGTACTCGTCGATGACACGCCGGTCGATGCCCTCGTAACGGGCAGGCGTGAAGACCAGCCACGGCCGCTCGGACAGTTCGACGGCGAGCGCCTGGGTGAAGGGGCGGCCGCTGGGCGTGGGCACCACGAGCGCGGGGGCCCCGGAGCCGGTCTCGTATCCGTCGGCCAGCACGTCGTCCAGCGCGTCGCCCCAGGGCTCGGTCTTCATGACCATTCCCGGGCCGCCGCCGTAGGGCGTGTCGTCGACGGTGTTGTGGCGGTCGTACGTCCAGTCCCGAAGGTGGTGCACACGCACGTTCAGCTGTCCACGCGCGCGTGCCTTGCCGACGAGCGAGACGTTCAGGGGTTCGAGGTACTCGGGGAAGATCGTGACGACGTCGAGACGCATTACGACTCGTCCCGCGTCGAGGCACTGTGCCCATCAGCGACTTCGTCGCGGGCAGCCCGGTCGTCGATCAGGCCCGGCGGCGGGTCGATGACCGCCCGCTGCTCCTCCAGGTCGATCTCCACGACGATCTCCTCGACGAACGGGATGTACACCTCGCTGCCGTCGGGCCGCTCCACGACGAACAGGTCCTGGGAGGGCAGGTGGGAGATCTCGGTGATGCGCCCGATCTCGGTGCCGTCGGTCAGGACCACGTCCAGGTCCATCAGCTGGTGGTCGTAGTACTCGTCCTCACCCTCGGGCAGTTCCTCGGGGTCGACGTCCGCGATCAGCAGGATGTTGCGCAGGGCCTCGGCGCCGGTCCGGTCGCGTACACCCTCGAAGCGCAGCAGGAGACGGCCGCTGTGGACCCGGCCGGTCTCGATGGTCAGCGGGCCCGCCGCGGCCGGATCGGTGGCCAGGACGGCACCGGGACCGAGCCGCAGTTCCGGCTCGTCCGTACGTACCTCGACGGTGACCTCGCCCTTGATGCCGTGGGCGCGGCCCACGCGCGCGACTACGAGCTGCACTTTCTGAAATCTCCTGTCCTACGACTACGGGCCGGGGACGGCCCATGAGGCCCTCCCCGGCCCGAGCCGGTGCTACGTGGTGATCAGCGAACCTGGTCCACGTCGACAAGGTCGACACGGACACCGCGGCCGCCGATGGCACCCACGACGGTGCGCAGAGCACGTGCGGTACGGCCGTTGCGGCCGATCACCTTACCGAGGTCGTCGGGGTGGACCCTGACCTCCAGAACGCGCCCGCGACGCAGGTCGCGCGAGGCGACCTGCACTTCGTCGGGGTTGTCGACGATGCCCTTCACGAGGTGCTCGAGAGCCTCCTCGAGCATGCTCAGGCCTCGGTCGACGTGGACTCGGCCGCAGCGTCGTCCTTCTTCTCAGCCTTCTTCTTCTGGGTGATGGCCTCACCCTTGCCCGTGTCGTCGCCGCCCAGGGCCTCGAACGACGGGCGCGTGGCCTTGGGAGCGGCCACGAGGAGCGGAGCCGGGGCGGGCAGACCCTTGAACTTCTGCCAGTCGCCGGTCAGCTTGAGGATGGCGAGAACCGGCTCGGTCGGCTGCGCGCCGACACCCAGCCAGTACTGCGCACGCTCGGTGTCGACCTCGATGCGCGAGGGGTTCTGCACCGGGTGGTACAGGCCGATCTCCTCGATGGCCCGGCCGTCACGGCGGGTACGGGAGTCGGCGACGACGATGCGGTAGTGAGGCGAACGGATCTTGCCCAGACGCTTCAGCTTGATCTTGACTGCCACGGGAGTGGGTTCTCCTGGAATTGACGTGGTTGGGCACGGCAAGGTTGCCGCGTGGGGTTGCGGTACCCGAGTGCCCGATGGACGCGTCAGCCGGAGGCGAGAGGGTTCCTGTGCGGCTGTCGAGTACAGCTGGCCATTCTGCCACACCCTGCGGGTTGCCTGAACCGGAGAGCGTTGCCTGGGCCCACGCCTGAGAGGCACCCCGCGACAGGGTGCCGTGGTGGCCGGTCGCGCGTCCCGGCGCCGGCCGGGGTGCCGCTGCCACGCGTGCGCGGCACCCCGACGAGCGTCTCCCACGTGTCCATCCGGCACCCACGAGATGCCGGGTTCGTCCACGTGACGAGGTGGAGCCTCAGGCGGCGCCGGCGATCTCGGGGATCCTGAACGGCTTGCCGCAGCCACCGCACACGATCGGCGCCTGGGCCAGCACCGACGGGACGACGCGCACGTTGCGACCGCAGTCGCAGACCGCCTTGACGCGCACCCCGCCCCCGGAGGAACCGTGCCGGGCGGCCGGCCCGCGGAACGTACGGGTCGTGTCGGAGGTGGTGGCGACGGTGTGCGCCTTCAGGGCCCGCTGCAGCCGCTCCATGGTGGGGCGGTAGCGCCGCTTCGCCTCGGGGTTGAGCGTGACCAGGGAGAAGCCGCTGCTGGGATGCGGTTCCTCCGGGTGGTCCAGGCCCAGCTCCTCGGCGATCGCGAGGAATCTGCGGTTGTGGTATCGGCCGGCCCGGGAGGTGTCGCGGACTCCACGGGCGGCGGCGATGCCATGGACTGCCTCATGCAGCAGTCGCTCGAAGGAGAGCGCGTGTCCGCAGGCGGACGACGACTCTCCGATCAGGGACTCGGGCGCGGCAAGATCGGGCAGCTCGGGGTGGTACCGCTGAATGTCGGCCCACGCCTGCGCCAGCTCTGCGGCGAGAACAGGTGGTGTCTGTGTCGTGCTCACGTAATGACAACGAGCCTGAGTGCCGCTGTGTTCCGATTCCGGGCCATCCCAAATAATTTGCACGTACCCGTCAGTTGCCGCTGATGCGTCCTGACGAGGGCGGGTGCGCTGATCTGCGGAGAAGCCTCACAGCTCATACCAAGCCGGTGCGTAGCCCCACGTACGACCCGGCGCGTAGACGCCGTCCCCACGCCGGGACGCCTGCGGTCGGCCGGTGCGCAAGAGGCGTTTCGGCCGCTCTTGCCCCCACCTCGGTAGGCGCGGGCCACGACGGCGACGTTACCCGGTGCGTCATCGACGCCGGGGACCGACCCGTCCGCGGCGACCAGACACCGTACGGTCCCCCGCGCTCCCCGCTGCAATTGCCTGAGGCGTGCGCACGGGTGCCCTTGCCATGGCGCGATGCTACGGGCCCACGTTGCCGGCATGTGAATTCTTTCCGTGAGCACAGCGAGCACACAACCTCGGCCCGACAACCCCTGGACGACAGGACCCTTGCGGAGTTTCCTGGCATACGGGGGAAGTGCGAGCGCACTGAACGGGGACCACCACATCGAAGAACAGCGGCAACTCTCGGCGGATTGGGGCGCTTTCGATGACACCTACGCTCGTGCGGCAGCACCAGCCCCACACGGGTCCGGCGACCCGTGTGGACCTGTGCACACGCGCGCGTGACTGGTCGGAGATCCAGGAGCGGATGCTCGTACCGCTCTACGAGACCGTCTACGAGCGGCTGGAAGTGAGCAGCGGCACCCGAGTGCTCGGCCTGGGCTGCGGCTCGGGCCTGGCCCTGCTGATGGCGGCCTCCAGAGGCGCCGCCGTCACCGGTGTCGAAACCTCGTCACCGCACCGGCTGAGCCTCGCCCGGCAACGCCTGCTGCCCGAATCGGCGGGTCCACGCGCGCGTGCCGACATCCGGCTCATGGCCAGTCGCCCCGACCGGGAGGAGACTCCCGCCTACACCCTGGTGACCGCGTTCGAACCGATCGGCTGCCTCGCCGGCGACTCCGAGGGCCTCGGCGAGACACTCGCGGCGACGGCGCCCACAGTCGGGCGGGGCACCCCGGTGGTGCTGGCGGGCTGGGGTCCCCCGGAGCGCTGCGCCACGTCGGCCGTACTGCGGGTCGCGGCCCGGCTCGCGGATCCACTGCGCGTCATCGGCGGCTGGCGCCCCTCGCTCCGCGACGACCTGGAGGACGTCGCCCAGCGGGCCGGCCTGCGTCCGGACGGCTCCGGGCGAGTGGCGTGCCCGTTCGGGTACGCGAACATGGCCAGCGCGTTACGCGGGCTCCTGTCGACGGGACTGTTCGACGCGGCGATCGCGGCGACCGGCCAGGAACAGGTGGACAAGGAACTGGCGGAGGCGCTGCATCCGCACCAACGGCGGGACGGAACGATCTGGATGCCGAACGTCTTCCGGTACCTCATCGCCCGGACGGCGTGAAACACCCGTACAGCCCGTAACAGCCACTGCGCCGACCGATCCGCCCAGGCGCCCTTCCCGCGAGGGGCGCCCGAGCGAGGTACGGCAGCTGTCAGCCCATGAACTTCTTGAACTCGTCCGGCAGTTCGAAGTCCTGACCGGCCTGCTGACCCGGCAGACCGAACGCGCCACCCGGAGCGCCCTGAGCACCGGCGGCCCTGCGCGCGGCCTCCTCCTGCTCCTGCTGCTTGCGCTTCATCGGGTTGCCGGAACGCTGCTTGCCCTTGGCCTGCTTGGGCTGCTTCTTCGACCGACCCGGACCGCCGCCCATGCCCGGCATCCCGGGCATCCCCGGCATGCCGCCGCCCTGGGCCATGCGGGACATCATCTTGCGGGCCTCGAAGAACCGCTCGACCAGGCCCTTCACCGCGCTGACGTCGACACCGGAGCCCTTGGCGATACGGGCGCGGCGCGAGCCGTTGATGATCGTCGGCTCCTGGCGCTCGGCCGGGGTCATCGACTTGATGATGGCCGCCGTACGGTCCACATCGCGCTCGTCGAGGTTGTTGATCTGGTCCTTGATCTGCCCCATACCGGGCAGCATGCCGAGCAGCTTGCTGATGCTGCCCATCTTCCTGACCTGCTCCATCTGGGCCAGGAAGTCGTCCAGGGTGAAGTCCTGGCCCTTCTTGGACGCCAGCTTGGAGGCCATTTTCTCGGCCTCTTCCTGACTGAACGTCTTCTCCGCCTGCTCGATCAGGGTGAGCAGGTCACCCATGTCGAGAATGCGGGAGGCCATCCGGTCGGGGTGGAACGCGTCGAAGTCCTCGAGCTTCTCGCCGTTCGACGCGAACATGATCGGCTTGCCGGTCACCGAGGCGATGGAGAGCGCCGCACCACCGCGGGCGTCACCGTCGAGCTTCGACAGGACGACACCGTCGAACCCGACACCGTCCCGGAAGGCCTCGGCCGTGTTCACGGCGTCCTGGCCGATCATCGCGTCGACGACGAAGAGGATCTCGTCGGGCGAGACCGCGTCCCTGATGTCCGCAGCCTGCTGCATCAGCTCCGCGTCGATACCGAGGCGGCCGGCGGTGTCCACGATCACGATGTCGTGGACCTTGGTCTTCGCGAACTCCATGGAGTCCTTGGCGACCTTGACCGGGTCCCCGACCCCGTTGCCCGGCTCGGGCGCGTAGACCGCGACCCCGGCCCGCTCGGCGACGACGCTGAGCTGGTTGACGGCGTTGGGGCGCTGGAGGTCGGCGGCGACGAGGAGGGGCGAGTGCCCCTGGTCCTTGAGCCACTTGCCGAGCTTGCCCGCGAGGGTGGTCTTACCGGCACCCTGGAGACCGGCCAGCATGATGACGGTCGGGGGCTGCTTGGCGAAGCGCAGTCGGCGGGTCTCGCCGCCGAGGATCGTCACGAGCTCTTCGTTGACGATTTTCAGGACCTGCTGAGCGGGGTTCAGGGCCTTGGAGACGTCAGCGCCGAGGGCACGCTCCTTGACGTTCTTGATGAACGTCCGCACGACCGGCAGGGCCACGTCGGCTTCGAGGAGCGCGATACGGATTTCGCGGGCCGTGGCGTCGATGTCCGCTTCGCTGAGCCGGCCCTTGCCCCTGAGGGTCTTGAAAGTCGCTTGCAGGCGGTCAGAAAGAGTATCGAACACGGCGGCGTCGGTCCTTGGGGTCGGCGACAGTTTGGGCTGCCCTCCAGGGTATCCGGCCCCGCAAGCAAATCGTCCCCGCCTGCTTAATCAGCAGGCGGGGACGGAAACCTGTGGGCGGTCACGCCCGCAGTGTCTCCTCCAGCTTCCGTGCCACCGCGGACGCCTCGCTCCCTGGCAGAGGCTCACCCTTGCCTGTGGTCACATAGAAAGCATCGACGGCATTCGACCCCAGCGTGCTGACGTGCATGCTCCGCACCCGCACCCTCGCGTCCTCCAGCGCCCGTCCGATCCGGTGCAGCAGCCCCGGGGCGTCCTGGGCGCGGACCTCGATCACCGTGGCCTGCCGGGATGCCGTCGGATGGACGGTCACCCGCGCCGGCGGCGCCACCACGCCCCGGCGCCGGGGGTAGGCCGCGTCGCGCTCCGCCAGGCGGCCCGCGATGTCCAGGGAGCCGTCCAGGGCCCGTACGAGGTCGGCGCGCAGGCGGGCCGCCTGGGGCAGGGAGCCGTATTCGGCGGCGACGCGCCAGTCGAGGAGCAGGACCGCGCCCTCGACGCCGTCGGGGAGGTCCAGTGCGCGGAGTTCCGCCGTGCGGACGGTCAGCCGGTGCATCGCGAGGACGCCGGCCACGGCGGGCAGGACGCCCGGCTGGTCGGGGACGGCGATCAGGAGTTCGACACCGAGGGGTTCGGGTTCGCCCGCACCCTCCGCCGGGGACTCGGTTTCGGACGCCTCGGCCGGGGGCTCGGTCTGGGCGCGCAGCGACAGCACCGGGCCGCCGGTGCGGAACGCCTCGATGGCGAGCCGTTCCTGTTCGGCGGTGGGCGCGCCGGCCTCGGGTTCCTCGGGGGCGTCTCCGGCGAGCACGGCGGCGACCCGTTTCACCAGGTCGGCGACGAGCGAACCGCGCCACGACGACCAGGCGGCCGGGCCGGTCGCCAGCGCGTCGGACTCGGTGAGCGCGTGGAGGAGCTCCAGGGTGCTCTGCGTGCCGACGGCCTCGGCGACCGAGCGGACGGTGGCCGGGTCCTCCAGGTCGCGCCGGGTGGCGGTGTCGACGAGCAGGAGGTGATGACGTACGAGGGTGGCCAGCACCGCCACGTCGGCGCGGTCGAAGCCGATGCGGGCGGCCACGTCCTTGGCGATGATCTCGCCGGCGACGGAGTGGTCCCCGGGCCAGCCCTTGCCGATGTCGTGGAGGAGCGCGGAGACGAGGAGGAGGTCGGGGCGGCTGACCCGGCGGGTGAACTCGGAGGCGCGGACGGCCGTTTCGATCAGGTGGCGGTCGACCGTCCAGATGTGGACGGCGTTGCGCTGCGGGCGGCAGCGGACCCGCTCCCAGTCGGGCAGGAGGTGGGTGATCAGTCCTTCGGCCTCCAGCGCTTCCCAGACCTCGATGGTGGGGCGGCCGGAGCCCAGCAGGGTGACCAGTTGTTCGCGGGCCTCGGCCGGCCACGGGGTGGGCAGCGGGCGCGCTGCCGCCGCCATGCGGCGGACGGCGTGCAGGGAGAGCGGGAGGCCGGCCTGGGCGGCCGCGGCGGCGGCACGCAGGGGCAGTACGGGGTCGCGGTCGGGGCGCGCGGCGCGGGCGAGCACCACTTCGCCGTCCTGTTCGACGACGCCTTCCGCGAGGGGGGAACGTTCCGGCGCCGGTTTGCCGCCGCCCAGCATGGCGCGCAGGCGCGGGCGTACGGCGCGTGATCGCAGTACGCGCCCCACCTCGCGCCAGGTCACGTCGCTGGCGTACGACACGACGCGTGCCGCCTCGTACACCTGGCGCAGGAGGGTGTCGGCGTCGAGGAGGCCGAGTTCGGCGGCGACCTGGTCCTGTTCCTGGAGGGCGAGGCGATCGGTGGCGCGGCCGGTGGTGAGGTGGAGGGCGTCGCGGACGTCCAGCAGACGGCGGCGCGCGTCGTCGAGGCCTTCGCGGGGGGCGTCGGCGAGCCAGGAGGCCGCGACGGCGCGCAGGGCGGTGGCGTCGCGCAGGCCGCCGCGGGCCTCCTTGAGGTCGGGTTCGAGGAGGTACTGCAGCTCGCCCTGGCGTTCGGCCCGTTCGGCGCAGAGTTCCTGGAGTTCGGGGAGGCGTTTGGGGGCCTGGTTGCGCCAGTCGGCGAGGACGGCGGTGCGCAGGCCGGCCGTGAGGCCGAGGTCGCCGGCCAGGTGGCGGGCGTCCAGCAGGCCCAGCTGGACCTTGAGGTCCTCGCCCGACACCTTGCGGGCCTCGGACGGGGTGCGGACCGAGTGGTCGAGGGCGAGCCCGAGGTCCCAGACGGGGTACCAGAGGCGGTCCGCGAGGGCCGCGACGGCGCCGGAGTCGCTGCCGTCGTGCAGGAGGAGCAGGTCCAGGTCGCTGCGTGGGGAGAGTTCCCCTCTGCCGTAGCCGCCGACGGCGACCAGGGAGACTCCGCGCAGCCCTTGGAGTCCTTCGGCGGCCGCCGTGAACAGGCCGGTCAGCCATTCGTCCGTCAGTTCGGCCAGGGCCGCACGGCGCGGCGGCCCGGACCGCGCCTCCTCGGTGAGGAGGCGCAGCCGGGCCGCCGCATAGCCGCTGGGTCCCGAGTCCTCTGCATCCTTACGCACGTCTGTACTCGTCACCCAGCGACTCCTGTTCTTTTTTGCTGCCTCAGAGCGCGTCCGGGCCGCGCTCGCCGGTCCGGACCCGGACAGCCGTCTCGACCGGGAGGGACCAGACCTTGCCGTCACCGATCTTGCCGGTCCGGGCCGCCTTGACGATGACGTCGATCAGACCCTCGGCGTCGTCGTCCTCGGCGAGGACCTCGATACGGATCTTGGGAACCAGGTCGACCGTGTACTCGGCGCCCCGGTAGACCTCGGTGTGACCCCGCTGACGACCGTAGCCGCTCGCTTCGGTGACCGTCAGCCCGTGGACCCCGAAGGCCTGGAGGGCTTCCTTGATCTCGTCGAGCCGGTGGGGCTTCACAACGGCGGTGATGAGCTTCATGCGTCCACCTTCTTGCTCGCGCCCCCGACACCGGCCGGGACGGACGTACGGGCCGCGCCGCCGCCGGCGCCGCTGAAGTCGTATGCGGTTTCGGCGTGCTCGGCCTGGTCGATGCCGGCGATCTCGTCGTCCTCGGAGACGCGCATGCCGATCGTCTTGTCGAGGAGGAAGGCGAGGATCGCGGAGGCGACCAGGGAGTAGGCGAGGACGGCGAAGACGCCCGCGCACTGCTTCCAGAACTGGTCGAGGCCGCCGCCGTAGAAGAGGCCCTGGGCGTCCGACTGGCCCTTGCCGCTGGCGAAGAAGCCGATGAGCAGGGAGCCGATGACACCGCCGACCATGTGGACACCGACGACGTCGAGGGAGTCGTCGTAACCGAACTTGTACTTGAGGCCGACGGCCATGGCGCACAGCAGACCGGCGATGGCGCCGACGGCGATCGCGCCGATCGGGGTGACCGCACCACCCGAGGGGGTGATGGCGACGAGACCCGCGACCGCGCCGGAGGCGGCGCCCAGCGTGGTGAACGCGCCGTGGCGGATCTTCTCGTAGATGAGCCAGGCGAGCATGGCGGCGGCGGTGGCGACCTGCGTGTTGACGAACATCAGCGAGCCGACGCCGTCGTCGTTGCCCAGCCACGAGCCGGCGTTGAAGCCGAACCAGCCGAACCACAGGAGGCCGGCGCCGAGCATGACCAGCGGGAGGCTGTGCGGGCGCATCGGGTCCTTCTTGAAGCCGACGCGCTTGCCGATGACCAGGATCACGCCGAGCGCCGCGGCACCCGCGTTGATGTGGACCGCCGTACCACCGGCGAAGTCGATGACGCCCAGGTCGAACGCCCAGCCGCCCTCGCCCCAGACCCAGTGGGCCACGGGGAAGTACACGATCGTGGCCCACAGGGCGACGAACAGTGCCCACGCCGAGAACTTGACGCGGTCGGCGATGGCGCCGCTGATCAGGGCCGGCGTGATGATCGCGAACATCATCTGGAAGACCATGAAGGCGAGGACCGGGATGTTGTACGTGCCCCAGAGGTCGCCCTTGTCGATGCCGCTGAGGCCGACGAAGTCCGACGTCCAGCCGATGAGGCTGCCCTTGTCGGTGCCGAACGCGATGGAGAAGCCGTACAGGACCCACAGGATGGTGACGATGCCGATGCTGATAAAGCTCATCATCAACATGTTCAGGGTGCTCTTGACCCGGACCATGCCTCCGTAGAAGAAGGCGAGACCGGGGGTCATGAGCAACACCAGGGCCGAACAGATCAGCATGAACCCGGTGTTCGCGGCAGACAGCTTGGGAGCGTCTGCGGCTAGCGTGATGGCGGCTGGTGCCATCGGCGTCTCCTCGTCATTGGTACGGCCCCGTGCGGGCGAAGCCTGAGCGGATTGAGGGGTGGGCCGGTTATGGGCCAGACATTGACGCAGCGCCGTTTCGGTCGAAGCCCCTCGATGTTTCGGCGACGTGACGAAGGCGCCACCCGTGTTACGCCTAGATGAACTGCCGGAATTCGGGCAGGACGATCGTTATCGTGACGCAATCTTCGGCGAGATGAACCGCCACCACCAATTGAGCAACCCCCACGCCGACCAGCCACTTCCGCGAGAGCGGCGCCGGTTTGGGCGCAAAGAGAAGTCCGGCCGCGGCGGGCCTTCCGATGACCTGGCGGGGGAGCCGAGTCGGGCTGTCGGGAGGGCCTGCCGCGGCCGGGGCTGCGGGGTTTCAGACCGCTTCGGCGGTCTCGGGGAGATTGATCGCGAGCTGGTCCGTCAGGTCGACGACCTCGGTGAGATCCCCGAAATCGCGTACGGCCGTGTCCACGGTCTTTCGAATACGAGTGTTGACCCGCTCGGAGCGCACCCTCTTGGCGATGACCATGGCCTCGGCGGCCAGCACCGTGGCCTGTTCCGGCTCCCGCTGGAGGAGGTGCACGGTCGCCATGCCGATCAGGTTCAGTGCGTACGACCGCTGGTGGTCGGTGTCCTTCGCGAACAGGTCGACGGCGTTGCGCATCAGCGGCTCGGCCATGGAGGCGTAGGTGGGGCTGCGGCCCGCGACATAGGCCAGGTCACGGAAGGAGTGGGAGTTCTCGCCGTACAGCTCGGCCCGGGAGAAGAAGCGGATCCAGTCGGGGTCGGGCTCGTCCCAATCGTGTACATCCGCGAACGTGTCCTCGGCCATCCGCACGGCCCGCTTGCACTTCCCGGGTTGCCCCATATTGGCGTAGGCGCGCGCCTCCATCGCATACAGCATGGCCTGGGTGCGGGGGCTCGCGCAGTCCCGGCTGCCGTACTGCGCGAGATGGATCAGTTCGAGGGCGTCGTCGGGCCGGCCGAGGTGGATCATCTGGCGGCTCATGGACGACAGGATGTACGAGCCCAGCGGCTTGTCGCCGGCCTCCTTGGCCGCGTGCAGGGCCAGGACGAAGTACTTCTGGGCGGTCGGCTGGAGTCCCACGTCGTACGACATCCAGCCGGCGAGTTCGGCCAGCTCGGCGGCGACCTTGAACAGCTTGCGGGTGGTGGCCTCGGGCTGGGGCTCCTGGAGGAGGTCCGTCACCTCGTGCAGCTGGCCGACGACCGCCTTGCGGCGCAGGCCGCCGCCGCACTGCGCGTCCCACTGCCGGAACATCGCGGTGGTGGACTCCAGCAGCTCCAGCTCGGGCTTGGAGAGACGCCCGGCCCGACGCGCGGCGGACGGGTGTTCGGGCTCCTCGGGCGGGGCAGGGGGCACCGGGACGAGCCAGCGCTGCATGGGCTCGATCAGGGTGGGGCCGGCGGAGAGGGACAGGGCGGTCCCGAGGAAGCCGCGGCGCGCCAGCATCAGGTCGCTGCGGGAGAACTCGCTGAGCAGGGCGACGGTCTGGGGAGCCGTCCAGGGCAGGTCGACGCCGGAGGCGGACGGGGACTGGCGGGCGGTGCGCAGTCCGAGGTCCTCGACGGAGACGACGCAGCCGAACCGCTCGGAGAACAGCTCGGACAGGATGCGCGGGATCGGTTCGCGCGGGTTCTCCCCGTCGAGCCAGCGCCGGACCCGGGAGGTGTCCGTCGAGATGTGGTTGGCACCCAACTGGCGTGCCCGCCGGTTCACTTGGCGTGCCAGCTCGCCCTTGGACCAGCCGCTGCGCACGAACCACGAGCCGAGCAGCTCGTTCGGGCGCTTGTCGGTGCTGGCCGCGGTCGTCGCGCTTCCGCCGTTGCCGGTCACTTGAACGCCCCCATCCCTGAGACCTCTTGCCGCCGAGTGCGCCAAGCCCTATCAGAATGCCGGTAAATAGGCCTCGCGTCCGCCAGTTCTCACCCTTCGAACGGGAAGCCGACTTGCCTCCGGCATACCCACAAGCGCATGTGCCCCAAGGCCTCGCACACTCAAAGTAATCCTACGATCACGGCTCCGGCCATGGCGATCCAGGAAACGCCACCATTCGCCACCCCTTCGAATGAACTCACGGTCGCCTGCGCAGGATTCACTTGACAGTGGACGGTCGGGAGTGGGCGGAGCGATGCACGCGAGGGCGCGCACCGCCGAGCGCACCACCCGGGGCACCTCTGGGCGCCGACTGGAACGGGCGGCGGCGGGCAGGGGTGTCGATCAGTCGGAGACACAGGGTTACGTTCTGCTCGCAGTTCGTAACCACCGGTGCGTCGGACCCGTTGGAGGGGGCATGGGCTTCACGATCGGCAGCAGCCGGGGTATCCGCGAGATCCGTCCCGGTACGCGCCGCCGCGGCCGGTCCTCCGAGTGCACCGCCGTGGCCGAGTACACCGGCCTGTGGGGCTGGGACGTGATCGCGGGGGCCCGAGCGGCCGGCGGCGCCTGTTCCTGCGGCCTGACCGACTGCCCCGAGCCTGGCGCCCATCCACTGAGCTTCGCCCCTCGCGTCGCGGCCGGCGCCACCCTCGACGAAGTCACCGACAGCTGGGGCCAGTTCCCCGGCGCCGCCGTCATGCTCCCCGTGGGCCGCGCCTTCGACGTGATCGAGGTCGCCGAACCGGCCGGCCGCCACGCCCTGGTCCGTCTGGAGCGCATGGGCCTGCCCCTCGGCCCCGTCACGGCCACCCCGCAGGGCCGCGCCCAGTTCTTCGTCGCCCCCGGCGCCGCCGCCGAACTCCCGGCGCTCCTCTATCGCATGGGCTGGGACGACGCGACGCTCGACCTGCACGGCCTGGGCACCGGTACGTATCTCACGGCGCCCCCCTCCGACCGGGGCGGCCTCGGCCCGGTCACCTGGCTGCGCCCGCCCGCACTGGACACGGCGACGAGGCCTCCGGCGGCCGGGCTGCTGCTGGGGACGCTCGCCTACGTGGCGCACCGGTCACGGGCGTAACGCCCGGGCCGCACGGCAAAGGCGCCCGTCCCCCACTGCACCTGGGGGCGGGCGCCTCTCCACGCGCCTACGGATTTCCGGAGGCGGTGATCAGTCCGGAGATCGATGCGGTGATCACTCTCCGACAAGGGCGTCAACGAAGGCCTCCGGCTCGAACGGAGCCAGGTCGTCGGCCCCCTCTCCGAGCCCGATCAGCTTCACCGGCACGCCCAGCTCGCGCTGTACGGCGATGACGATGCCGCCCTTGGCTGTGCCGTCGAGCTTGGTGAGCACGATGCCGGTGATGTCGACGACCTCGGCGAAGACCCGGGCCTGGACGAGCCCGTTCTGCCCGGTCGTGGCGTCCAGCACGAGCAGCACCTCGTCCAGCGGGGCGTGCTTCTCGACGACGCGCTTGACCTTGCCGAGCTCGTCCATGAGCCCGGTCTTGGTGTGCAGCCGTCCGGCGGTGTCGATCAGTACGACGTCGGCGCCGGCCTCGATGCCCTCCTTGACGGCGTCGAAGGCGATCGAGGCGGGGTCACCGCCCTCGGGGCCGCGCACGGTCCGGGCACCGACCCGGTCGCCCCAGGTCTGGAGCTGGTCGGCGGCGGCGGCCCGGAAGGTGTCGGCGGCACCGAGAACGACGTTCCTGCCGTCGGCGACGAGTACCCGCGCGAGCTTGCCGGTGGTGGTGGTCTTGCCGGTGCCGTTGACGCCGACGACCATCACGATGCCCGGGGTGTCGAGGTTGGAGTCGGTCTTCACCGCCCGGTCGAACCCGGGTTCGAGAATCTTGAGCAGTTCCTCGCGCAGCAGCCCGCGCAGCTCGGCGGGCGTGCGCGTGCCGAGCACCTTCACGCGTTCGCGCAGCCGCTCGACGAGTTCCTGGGTGGGCTGGACGCCGACGTCGGCGGTGAGGAGGGTGTCCTCGACCTCCTCCCAGGTCTCGTCGTCGAGGTGCTCGCGCGCGAGAAGCGTGAGCAGCCCCTTGCCGAGCGCGTTCTGCGACCGGGAGAGCCGGGCGCGCAGCCGGACCAGCCGGCCCGCGGTGGGCTCCGGCACCTCGACGGCGGGTACGGGAGGTTCCTCGACGGCGACGGACGAGCCGTCCGCGCCCCCCGGTAGATCCACCTCCTCTATCGTGCGGCGCGGTTCGTCGCGCGGCGTCTCGGCCTCGTCGCCGACGTGCGGCTCGGCCGGAGGGGCGGTGAGGTCGGGTGTCGTGGGGGGCGCCGGGGGCAGCGGCTTCTTCCTGCGGCTGCCGACGACGAGCCCACCGAGCACACCGAGCACGACCACGGCGATGACTACAGCAAGGATGATGGTTTCCATAGCATCGACCAGTATGCGTGACCTCCCGCTCGGACGTTCGTTGTCCGTGCGGGGCCGCGCGCCCCACCGGGCCGGGCTGGCCCGCCGTCCGGCCTTGAGCCGGCCGGGAAGCCCCCAGGGGCGGAGTCACAGCGGCACCAGTATGCGGAAGCCGCCGGGTACGCGAAGTGGCGTCCCCAGGGTGGTCACGACCCATCCGGTGGGCCGTGACACACCCTTCCCACCGACTGCGCCCAACATCATGCATGACCGCCCCCTGGCTAGCTGACGACCCGTCAGTTACCGTCCCCTCCACACCGCCGACGAAGGGGATCGGTCCCATGCCCGTCACCGTCGTACGTTTCAACCTGGTCGCCCCCGACGCCACCCCCGCCGAGCTGCGCGCCCGCTACCGGGCCGCGGTCGAGATGGCCGCGTACGCCGACGCCCATGGCATCACCACCGTCCAGACCGAGGAGCACCACGGCGTCGCCAACAACTGGCTGCCGTCGCCGTTCGTCTTCGCGGCGGCGGTGTTCGGGGCGACGCGGCGGATCGCGGTGACGGTGTCCGCGGTGATCGGCCCGTTGCACGACCCCCTGCGGCTCGCCGAGGACATCGCCGTACTGGATCTGCTGAGCGGCGGGCGGCTGGTCACGGTCGCCGGGATCGGCTACCGGCCCGAGGAGTACGCCCACTTCGGCGCCGACTGGAAGCGGCGCGGCAAGCTCCAGGACGAGCTGCTGGAGACCCTGCTGAAGGCGTGGACCGGGGAGGAGTTCACGTACCGGGGCCGTACGGTACGGGTGACTCCGCGTCCGTGCACCGAGCCGCATCCGCTGCTCCTGGTGGGCGGCTCGTCGAAAGCGGCGGCGAGGAGGGCGGCCCGGCTCGGGCTCCCGCTCTTCCCCAGCGCGCACCTGCCCGAGCTGGAGGCCTACTACAAGGAGCGGCTCGTCGAGTACGGCACGGAGGGCTGGACGATGATGCCGGCCGCCGAGACGCCGCTGCTGCACGTCGCCGAGGATCCGGACCGGGCGTGGGCGGAGCACGGCCGTCACTTCCTGCACGAGGCCCGGACGTACGCCTCCTGGCAGTCCGGTGACATCCGGTCCGCCGTGAAGTCGGCGGCCACGACGGTCGAGGAGCTGCGGGCGGAGGGCGTGTACCGGATCCTGACGCCCGAGGAGTGCGTGGCGCAGGGGCTGGACAACTACGTGCTGCATCCGCTGTCGGGCGGTATGCCGGTGGAGGAGGGCTGGCGGAGCCTGCGGCTGTTCGGCGAGCGGGTGGTGCCGGCCCTGGCGGCAGGCTGACCGTTCCGGTAGACCGTCGTCCCGGCTCGGGCAGTGGCCGAGCCGGGACGACGGCGGGTACGGGGAGCAGGGCGGCGGGGACTTGCCCCTCTCCCCGGGTCGTGGGGAGGTCCGGGCTAGCCCATCTCCTCCAGCGTCTTGCCCTTCGTCTCCTTGACGAATTTGAGGACGAACGGGATCGAGAGCGCGGCGAAGACCGTGTAGATCACGTAGGTGGCGGAGAGGTTCCAGTCGGCCAGGGACGGGAAGCTCGCGGTGATGGCCCAGTTGGCGATCCACTGGGCGGCGGCGGCCACGCCCAGGGCGGCGGCGCGGATCCTGTTCGGGAACATCTCGCCGAGGAAGACCCAGACGACGACACCCCAGGAGAGGGCGAAGAAGAGCACGAAGACATGGGCGGCGACCAGCGCGATCCAGCCCTGGGTGGCGGGCAGCTTGCCGTCGACGAGGTCGAAGGAGAAGGCCCAGGCCTCCAGCGCGAGCCCGGCGACCATGCCGACGGAACCGATGAGCGCGAGGGGGCGGCGGCCGATCCGGTCGACGAAGATCATGGCGATCACGGTGCCGACGATGTTGATGATCGACGTGGTGAAGGAGTAGAAGAACGAGTCCGTGGGGTCGACGCCGACCGACTGCCAGAGCGTCGAGGAGTAGTAGAACGCCACGTTGATGCCGACGAACTGCTGGAAGACCGAGAGTCCGATACCGATCCAGACGATCGGCTTGAAGAAGAAGGAACCGCCGAGCAGGTCCCGGAAGCTCGACTTGTGCTCCCTCTTCATGGCCTGTTCGATCTCGGCAACCCGGGCGTCCAGGTCCGCGTGGTCGCCCTCGACCTCGCGCAGCACCTCACGGGCGCGGTCGTCCCGGCCGACGGAGATCAGGAAGCGGGGCGACTCGGGGATGGCGAAGGACAGCAGCCCGTACAGCACCGCCGGTACGACCATCACACCGAGCATGACCTGCCAGGCCTCCACGCCGAGCAGCTCACCGCGCTGGTCACCGCCCGCCGCGTTGAGGATGCCCCAGTTGACCAGCTGCGAGATGGCGATGCCGACGACGATCGCGGCCTGCTGGAAGGACCCGAGCCGTCCCCGGTACGCGGCCGGGGCGACCTCGGCGATGTAGGCGGGGCCGATGACGGAGGCCATGCCGATGGCGAAGCCGCCGACGATCCGCCAGAAGGCGAGGTCGTACAGCGCGAAGGGCAGCGCGGAGCCGACGGCGCTGATCGTGAAGAGCACGGCGGAGATCTGCATGCAGCGGATACGGCCGATGCGGTCGGCCATGCGTCCGGCGGTGGCCGCCCCGATGGCACAGCCGATCAGCGCGATGGCGATGACCTGCGCGAGGGCCGCCGAGCCGACGTCGTAGCGGCTGCGGACGGCCTCGACGGCGCCGTTGATCACGGCACTGTCGTAGCCGAACAGGAATCCGCCCATCGCGGCCGCCGCCGCGATGAAGATGACGTGCCCGAGATGCTCGGGGTGAGCCGTCACGGCTCTTGACGTGTGGGTCTGCTCAGCGCTGGTCACGTACGACTCCTCCCAGATATGTGGTACCTGAAGGTAAAAACGACATTGCCGAGACTATGCCTTCAAGTTTCGAAATCAAGAGCGCGAACCGTGTGAGATAGAAGCCATCGACAACCGGCTTGCCTTCAAGTGTTGAAGAAGGAAAGGAGGGTAGACGAACCGGCTAGCGGAGCCGCTGTGAGATCACCTTCGACACGCCGTCCCCCTGCATGGAGACGCCGTACAGCGCGTCGGCGACCTCCATCGTGCGCTTCTGGTGCGTGATCACGATGAGCTGCGAGGCTTCCTGGAGCTCCTGCATGATGCGGATCAGCCGCTGGAGGTTGGTGTCGTCGAGGGCCGCCTCGACCTCGTCCATCACATAGAACGGGCTCGGCCTGGCCTTGAAGATCGACACCAGCAGCGCCACGGCCGTGAGGGAACGCTCGCCGCCGGAGAGCAGCGAAAGCCGCTTGACCTTCTTGCCCGGCGGCCGGGCCTCCACATCCACGCCGGTGGTGAGCATGTTGTCGGGGTCGGTCAGGATCAGCCGCCCCTCACCGCCGGGGAACAGCCGGCTGAAGACACCCTCGAACTGCACGGCCGTGTCCCGGTACGCCTCGGTGAAGACCTGCTCGACCCGCTCGTCGACCTCCTTCACCACCTGAAGCAGATCCAGGCGGGTCTTCTTCAGGTCCTCGAGCTGCTCGCTGAGGAACTTGTGGCGTTCCTCCAGCGCCGCGAACTCCTCCAGGGCCAGCGGATTGACCTTGCCGAGCTGCTGGTAGGCCCGCTCGGTCGCCTTGAGCCGCTTCTCCTGTTCGGCGCGGTGGAACTGCTTCGGCTGGTTGCGCGGGTGCTCCGGATCCTCGGGCAGCTCCTCGCCCTCGGCGGGGGGCGAGGGCGGCACCAACTGGTGCGGGCCGTACTCGGCCACCAAGCCCTCCGGTTCCACACCGAGTTCCTCCAGCGCCTTGGTCTCCAGCTGCTCGATCCGCAGCCGCTTCTCGGCGCCGAGTACCTCGCCCCGGTGCATCGAATCCGTCAACTTGTCGAGTTCGGCCTTGAGATCACGGCCGGCGACGCGGGCGGCGGTCAGCTCCTGCTCCCGCCGGGCCTTGGCGGCGTCGGCCGCGGCTCGTTCCTCGTCGGCGCGGGAGAGGGAGACCTCGACGTGCGCGAGCAGTTGCCGCGCCCCGGAGGCGACGGCTTCGGCGACGGACGCCTCGTGTCTCAGCCGCGCCCGCCGCTGCTCGGCACGCGCGCGTGCCTCCCGCTCGGCACGCGCGGCCCGGTCGAGCGAGTCGGCCCTACCGGCCAGCCCCTTGACCCGCTCCTCGTGGGTACGGACCTGGAGCCGGGCCTCCATCTCGGTCTGCCGCGCGTTGGCACCGTCGGCGGCGAGCCGGTCCCGCACACCTGTGTCGGGCTCCTCCTCGACGGGCATCTCCTCGGCCACAGCCAGCCGCTCCGCGAGCTCCTCGGCATCCTGTACGGCACGGTCGAGCGCCTCCTGCGCGCGCGCCGCGGCCGCGGTGGACCTCTCGGCCTCTCCCGCGGCGCCCCTGGCCTGCCCGGCGAGCCGCCCGAGCTGCTGGGCGACGGCCGACTTCTCCCGGTCGGCGGCCCGCCGCCGCTCCCCCAGCTCCTCGACGAACCGGGCGCACTCCTTGCGGCGCTCCCCGGCGAGCCGCTGCCGCTCCGCCAACTCCTCGCACCGCACGGCCAGTTCGTCGAGCTCGGCGGCGGCCTCGTCGACGGAGGCCTGCACTTCCAGCAGACTCGGCGCCCCGGCGGAACCGCCGTGCGCGAAGTGGGCGCCCAGCAGATCGCCTTCGGCGGTCACAGCGGTCAACTCGGGCCGCGCGTAGACCAGTTCCTCAGCGTCCTCAAGTGTCCCGACGACCACGATCCCACGCAGCAACCGGCGTACGGCGGGCATGAGCTCGCCGGGCCCACGGACGAGATCGGCAGCGAGGGGCGCTCCGCCGGGCCCCCGCCCCGGGGCGACCGCACGATCACCGGGCGCGGAGCCGTGACCGCCGACGGCGCCGGCATCACAGGCATCGTCGGAAGAACGAACCCCGCCCGAACCGGAGCCCCAGCCCGAGGCGGCCACACGATCACCGGGCGCGGAACCATGACCGTCGGCGCCGGCATCACTGGCATCGCCGGCATCGCTGGAGGAACGCCCCCCAGCCGGACCGGAGCCACCGCCCAGGGCGACCGCACGATCACCGGGCGCGGAGCTACGACCGTCGACGGCGCCGGCATCACCGGCACCAATGGAAGAACGAACCCCGGCCGGGTCGAAGCCCCCGCCCGAGGCGACGCCACGATCACCAGGTGCGGAACCATGACCGTCGACGGCGTCAGCATCACCCGCCACACCAGCATCACTGGAGGAACGAGCCCCGGCCGAACCGGAGCCCCCGCCCAGGGCGACCGCACGACCACCGGGCGCGGAACCATGACCGTCCACGGCGCCGGCATCGCCGGCCTCACTCGCATCGGCGGCGTCACTCGAGGGACTAACCCCGCCCGAGGCGGCTCCCCCGCCCGGACCCCCGGGGCCTGGGACCGGCTCCCCGAGGGCACCAGTGCCCCGCCCGTGCACGGCGCCGGGCCCTCCCGGCGTGGGCGCCTGCGGCCCCTGTCCCGTACCGGGACGGCGCGAGTGATCGTCGCCCGCCGAACCGCCTCGCTCCCCCGGACCGGCGCCGGCCCCCGGTCCCCGCAGGCCACCCCCCGTTTCCGCCGGAGCCGTAGCCTCCTCCGGAGCCCCCGCCAGGAGTAGCGAGGCGCGTCCGCCGTCCTGCTTGCGCAGGAGGCGGATCGCGGAGGCCGCCGAGGCCGGGGTGGTCACCGCGATCGCGTCCGCCGCCGCGCCGAAGGCGGCGGCCACGGCGACCTCGTGGCCGGGGGTGACCGTCAGCAGTTCCGCCGCCGGGCCGAGCAGGCCGGTGAGGTTCTCCCGCGCGGCCAGCAGTACGCCCGTGCCGTCCTTGCGGCGCAGACCGAGGGCCAGGGCCTCGTGGCGGGCCTGGGTGGCGGCGCGTCGGCGTTCCGCCGCCGTGGCGGCCTCACGAGCAGCCGTGAGTGCCGCTTCCGCGTCGGCCAGGGCGGCCTTCGCCGTGTCGTGCCGTTCCGCGAGGTCCGCGTCGCCCGCGTCGAGGCCGTCGACCTCGGCCTGCAGGGCCTCGTACTCCTCCTGGGCGGTGACCGCCCGTTCCTGGGCCTCGTCGCGGGCGGCGGCGAGCCGGTCGATCTCGGCCTGGGCGCTGGCCGCACGCGAGCGGGCGGCGTTGACCTGGCCGTTCAGCCGGGCCAGGCCCTCGCGGCGGTCGGCGATGGCGCGGGCCACGTCCTTCAGACGCCGTTCCTCGACCACGAGTTCCCGCTCGAGATCGGCCCGGTGCGCGACCGTGTCCTCCAGCGCGTGCTCGGCGGCCTCCAGGGCCGCTTCGAGTTCGGCCTCCTGCTCGCGGATGCGCGCGGCCTCGCGCTCCATGTCCTCGGGCTCGCGCCCCCGCCGCTCCTCGGCGGGCGCGGAGGTGGCGCTCTTCACGCGCGCGTCGGCCAGCGAGACGGTGCCGCGCACCCGCTCGGCGAGCTGGGACAGCTCGTACCAGGTCTGCTGCGCGCGCTGGAGGCGCGGGGTGAGCTGCCGTACCTCGTCCTCCAGCTGCGCCTCGCGCTGGAGGGCCTTCTTCAGCTCGGCCTCCGTCGTCTCCTTGCGTTCCTTGAGCGCGGCCTCGTCCGCGACCTCCGTCTGGAGCGCCCCCCGCAGCCGTACGAGATCGTCGGCGAGGAGTCGGAGCCGGGCGTCGCGCAGGTCCGCCTGGATGACCGCGGCCCGGCGCGCGACGGCCGCCTGCCGTCCCAGCGGCTTCAGCTGGCGGCGCAGTTCGTCGGTGAGGTCCTGGACGCGGGCGAGGTTCGCCTGCATCGCGTCCAGCTTGCGCAGCGCCTTCTCCTTGCGCTTGCGGTGCTTGAGGACCCCGGCCGCCTCCTCGATGAAGGCGCGGCGGCCCATGGGGTCCGCGTGCAGTACGGAGTCCAGCTGGCCCTGGCCGACGATCACATGCATCTCGCGGCCGATGCCGGAGTCGGACAGCAGTTCCTGGATGTCGAGGAGGCGGCAGGTGTCGCCGTTGATCTGGTACTCGCTGCCGCCGTTGCGGAACATGATCCGCGTGATGGTGACCTCGGCGTACTCGATGGGCAGCGCGCCGTCGGAGTTGTCGATGGTGAGGGACACCTCGGCGCGGCCGAGCGGCGGGCGCCCGGTGGTGCCGGCGAAGATGACGTCCTCCATCTTGCCGCCGCGCAGCGACTTGGCGCCCTGCTCGCCCATGACCCAGCTGAGCGCGTCGACGACGTTCGACTTGCCCGAGCCGTTCGGCCCCACGACGCACGTGATGCCCGGCTCGAACCGGAGTGTGGTCGCCGAGGCGAACGACTTGAACCCGCGGAGGGTCAGGGCCTTGAGGTGCACGCCGCTGGACTCTACCTTCCGCCGGTATGTCACACGATGAACCCCTGGATACCCCCCGGCGGTTTCACCGATGAACGTGCAGGGCACATCAGACGTTAAGGAGAGTGGAGAACTTGGGGAGGCCCACTCGACAAATAAAGAAGGGACGCCGAAGCGTCCCTTGCAATACTCTGGCCCAACTCTGACACGCAGCGGTTGACACGGGCAGCTCAACCACTGTGGGTCATGTGCGAGCGCAGTGCTGATGCAGTGCGTTACCGATGCAGGGATCAGGTGAGCGCGGGCTCCGCCTGGCGTGCGTCGATGCTCTCGAGAAGCGAGTCGTGAGAAGCGGCAGCCGTCAGCGCGTCGTTCTCCGCCTGGATACGTCCGAGCTCGGATTCCAGGTCCTGGACGCGCTGCTGGAGCCGTCGCATCTCGGCGAGGAGTCGCGGGTCGGAGCCGCCGACGTAACCGAGAAGCGCCTTTGCCATGATGGATGGTCCTCCACACTGAGTGACCGACCGAAGCGGTGTGGGTCGTGAGGGAATCGCACCCGCGATGCTTGGCACTATGGAGTTCTTGCTGGCCTTCGTGCTGCCGTTCTTACATGCCAAACAGCTAAGGTGCGCGGGGCTTTCAGCGTCTCACCAAAAAGTTTGACGGTCAACACGATCACGCCCCGTATTGGCGGGCGGCCCGGGGGCGCGCGGCCCCTGGCGGGCGGCGCTGCGGCTCCTGCGGGTCCCGAGGACGTGGCGACAAGCGGTTTCTGCGGAGCCTGCCATGACCTGCGCTTCTTGGCAACCACCTGCCCGTTTCTGCTGTGGACAGGTGCGCCTGGCATGTCCTGGGGCCGCCGCCTGGGCCGCTTTACAGAACCGGCTCAGCGGATGGCGAAGCCGTCGTAGATGCGGCGAGGTGTGTCCCAGATCTCGGTGACACCGTCCACGCGGCCGGGCGTGTCGTCACCGCGCAGCCAGTCGAGGAGTCCCTCGCAGCCCTCACGCGTGCCCTCCGCGACCACTTGCACACGCCCGTCGTCCAAATTGAGAGCAAAACCACTCAGGCCCCCGATCTCCAGGGCCCGCGCCCGCGTGAACCAGCGGAAACCCACGCCCTGGACGCGTCCCCGCACCCAGACGACCAGTCGTACATCCTCGTTCATGGATGCACGCTAACGAACCAATGTCTCTCTGAGCACTTCCTCCTCTTGCGCCATGGGGTACCGTCCCCACCCAACGAATCTCATATGAAACTCACTCGATCGAGTGAGTAACCCTGACCGCACGGATGACCGCACGGACGAGGAAGGCCACAACATGGGACGCCACCGACGCTCCGCCGCCGGAAGCGCCACCAAGGGTCGCGCCACGGGGGTCACGGAACCATACGATTCGGACACGGGAAGTCACGGATCCGGCCACGGGCCGTACGACTCCCCGGTCCCGCACACGCCCCACACCGCGTACAGCACGCTGTGGGAGGACGCGCCCACGACGGTTGGCATCGCCCCGTATCTGCACCCCGAGGCCGAGACCGACGCCTACGCGAGAAGTGACGCCTACCTCTTCGCCCCGGACAGCCCCGGCACCCACTCGGCGTTCGACGGTGACGGCCCGCTCGACGGTCGGGCCGCCGGCGGCAGCCGCCGACGCCGCAAGAAGCGCTCGTCCATGCCGGTCCGCACAGGCCTGCTCGGCGTCTCGGCCGCGGTCGCCCTGGGTACCGTCGCGGTCGCCACGGGTGTGCTGCCCGGCGGCGACAAGTACACGATCGGCGGTGGCGGCAGCGGCGACAAGGTGCAGGCCGCGGACAGCCCGACGAACGACGAGATACAGCAGGGCGGTACGTCCGGGAACGCCGACGACAACCGCGAGAGCGGCACGTCGACGAGCCGCGACGCGAATCGCGACACCTCGGCCCCGTCCTCGTCGGCCTCCTCCTCGCCGTCCGCGTCCCCCTCCCCCTCGCAGTCCACCGCGTCGGCGACCCCGGCGACCAAGGCTCCGCCGAAGAAGGCGGCGGTCACGCCCACCGAGGCACAGAAGGCGACGCCCACACCGACACCGACACCCACTCCGTCGAACTCCAAGGCGAAGCAGCAGTCCTCGGCACCGATCACGGTGTCCGCGCAGGCCGCCGCCGAGGCGGAGGTGCTCAAGCTCGTCAACGAGGAGCGGGCGAAGGTCGGCTGCAGCGCGGTGTCGGCGAACAGCGCGCTGCAGGATCTGGCGGAGGCGTTCAGCGCGGACATGGCCGCCCGGGACTTCTTCGACCACACCGACCCCGACGGCCTCTCCCCCTGGGACCGGGCGGACAAGGCCGGCATCACCGACCTCGGCGGCGAGAACATCGCCCGGGGCCAGGCGGACGCGGCCGCGGTGATGGAGGCCTGGATGAACAGCCCCGGCCACAAGGCGAACATCCTGAACTGCGACTTCAAGACGCTGGGAGTGGGTGTCCACTTCGGCTCGGGCGGCCCCTGGTGGACCCAGGACTTCGGCTACTGATCCGGTAACCGGGGCCCGGCCCTCGGCGCGACCTGAAGATTGCACTAACTACCGGTTAGCGCAATCTTCAGGTCAGCGCTGCCCTGGCGTACCCTGGGGTCATGATGAACACCATGGAGGAGCAGCACCTCCCCTACGACGTGTTCGCCAAGGCCTGCCCGTCACGCGGCACGCTGGAGCACGTCACCGGCCGCTGGGGGGCGCTCACACTCGGCGCCCTGCAGGAAGGCTCGCTCCGCTTCAACGAGCTGCGTCGCCGTGTCGACGGCGTGAGCGAGAAGATGCTCTCCCAGACCCTCCAGGCCCTGGAGCGCGACGGCCTGGTCCATCGCGAGGCCCAGCCGACGAACCCGCCCCGCGTGGACTACGAGCTGACCCCGCTGGGCCATGAGATCGCCGAACGCCTCCTGGCGCTCATCCACTTCGTGGAGGGCCGCATGGACTCCGTACTGGAAGCACGGATGAGGTACGACGAGACGCGTAGCGCCCGCCGGTAGCGACCGCCCGTCGCCTACGGCGAAGGACGCGGCGCCCGCTGGCACTTCGGGCAGAAGTAGCTGGACCGGTTCATCCAGGGGCGGCGGAACATCGGCGTCCCACAGCGTTTGCAGGGCAGCCCCTCACGCCCGTAGGCGTCGAGGGAGCGGTCGAAGTACCCCGATTCGCCGTTGACGTTGACATACAGACTGTCGAAGCTGGTTCCGCCCACGGCCAGCGCCGCGTTCATCACATCCCGTACGTGGCCGAGGAGTTCGGCCGTGCGGGGACGGGTGAATCCCGCGGTCGGACGTTCGTAGTGGACGCGGGAACGCCAAAGGGCCTCGTCCGCGTAGATGTTGCCGACGCCGCTGATCAACGACTGGTCGAGCAGGGCCCGTTTGATGGTCGTGCGCTTCCGGCGCAGCGCCTGGTGGAAGGCCTCGTCGTCGAACAGCGGGTCGAGGGGGTCGCGCGCGATGTGGGCGATGACGTCGGGCAGTCCGTCGGGGGTGTTGTCGTGCAACGACAGTCCGCCGAAGGTGCGTTGGTCGACGAAGCGCAGCTCGGTGGAGAGGTCGTCGGCGAACCGGACGCGAATCCGCAGATGCTTCTCGTCGGCGGCCTCGTGCGGCTGCACCAGCAGCTGCCCACTCATCCCGAGATGCGCGAGCACCGACTGCCCGGTGTCCTCCAACGGCAGCCACAGATACTTCCCGCGCCGACTGGGCGTACCGACGCGATGCCCTTTGAGCCGATGCGCGAAGTCATCGGGCCCGGCGACATGCCGCCGCACGGCCCGAGGATGCAGCACCTCGGCGTCGGCAACGGTTCGATGGGCCACCCACCGGGCCAGTCCCCGCCGCACGACTTCGACTTCTGGCAACTCAGGCAACGAACTCCCCCAGGGGCGACGGGCCGCTTTTCGGGGCGCGGGGAACTGCGCGACAAGCCACAACGCGCCCGCAGCCGACCGACAAGCAAAGAAACACCAGTGCCGTCCCCCCAGGGACAGACACTGGTGCACGCAAAACAAAACCTCAGGCAGACGTGGAGGAAGACGCCTCGGCGTCCTCCTCGACAGACACCGCGGCCTCGGCCGCGACCTCCGCCACAGCCTCCGCCGCAGCGACCTTGGCCCGCTCATCCGCATCCGCGCGGATGGAACGCCAGGCCGATTCAGCGGCCTGCTGCTCCGCCTCCTTCTTGCTGCGGCCGGTGCCGGTGCCGTACGAGACGCCTCCGACGCGGGCGGCAGCTGTGAAGGTCTTCTCGTGGTCCGGTCCCGTCTCCGTGACCAGGTACTCGGGGACACCGAGTCCCTCGGTCGCGGTGAGCTCCTGGAGACTGGTCTTCCAGTCCAGGCCGGCACCGAGGTTCGAGGACTTCTCGATCAGCGGGTCGAAGAGACGGTGGACGAGTTCGCCCGCCGCGTCGAGACCCTGGTCGAGATACACAGCGCCGATCACCGCTTCGAGGGTGTCGGCGAGGATGGACGCCTTGTCCCGCCCGCCCGTGCCCTCTTCGCCCCGGCCGAGCCGGATGAAGGAGCCGAGTTCGAGCCCGCGGCCCACCTCCGCGAGCGCACGAGAATTGACCACCGCGGCCCGCAGCTTGGCCAACTGGCCTTCTGGGAGGTCGGGGTGGGTGCGGTACAGCGTGTCGGTGACCACCAGGCCGAGCACGGAGTCCCCGAGGAACTCCAGCCGTTCGTTGGTGGGCAGACCGCCGTTCTCGTACGCGTACGAACGGTGGGTCAGTGCACGCACCAGAAGGGCGGACTCGAGCTGGTAGCCGAGCCGCCCTTCCAGAAGCGTGTGGGACGAGGCCGTGTCCGCCTTTTTCTTGGCGGTCGAGTCCGCCTGGGCGTCAGACATGGAGCCTCTCACCGGCCGCTCAGACCTCGAGGACCTGGCGCTTGTTGTAAGTGCCGCAAGACGGGCACGCGATGTGCTGCAGCTTGGGCTCGTGGCAGCGCTCGCACGCAACCAGGGTGGGGACCGCAGCCTTCCACTGCGACCGGCGGTGGCGCGTGTTGCTGCGCGACATCTTCCGCTTCGGAACAGCCACGGCTACTTCTCCTGCTTCTCGTCGACGCCCGCTTCCGCTTCGGCGCCGCTGATCTCGTCCTTCTCGCCGGGTTCGAGTGAACCTGCGAGTCCCTGCAGTGCCGCCCAACGGATGTCGACGGCGTCATGGTGGTGGCCCGGTTCGTCCGCCAGCCGGGCCCCGCACTCGGAGCACAGACCGGGACAGTCGTCCTGGCACACCGGCTGCATCGGCAGTGCGAGCACCACCGCATCACGCAGCACGGGTTCGAGGTCGAACAAGCCGTCCTCGATGAAGAGCATGTCCTCGTCTTCCTCGGCGTCGTCGGCCGGCTCCGCTGTCACGCGGCCCCGGTCGTCGGCGTCAGGGTACGAGAACATCTCCTGGAATTCCGCTTCGAGCTCCTGCTCGAGCGGCTCCAGACACCTTACGCACTCCCCCTTGGCCCGTGCACGGGCGGTGCCTGTGACAAGCACACCTTCCATGACCGACTCCAGACGGAGTTCGAGCTCCACCGGCGCGCCTTCCGGCACTCCGATGACTCCCCGGATACCGAAATCCTTGGGAGCGTCGATCTCACGGGTCAGGCGCTGCAGCGCGCCAGGACGCCGCCCCAGCTCGTGTGTGTCGAACACAAGAGGGTTGCGGTGGTCGAGGCGGGCGTTCAGAGCCATTCCTGCTTTCGATCTTCAGTGCTCAGCTGCTCGTCTTCCGGGCAGCGTTGATCGCCGAGGTACATGCGACCGAAGAGCCAGGATACTGGACCTTCCGCCCACGGCCCAATCCGGCCCCGGTGCGGGCGTTACTGCCCGCCGCGCCCCTGCTCGTAGGCGCGCAGCTGCTCGGCGCTGATCATGCTGGTGTCGAAGAGACTGGTCTCGTCGAGGGCGTGCGGCTGCTGCTGCTCGGGCTGGGCGTACCCCTGCTGGCCCTGGGCGGGGTCGTAGGCGGCCTGTGAGCCGTCGTAGCCCTGGTAGGCGTAGGGGTCGGCCGACTGGTAGCCGTACGGGTCCTGCTGCTGGGCGTACGCCTGCTGGTAGCCGCCGTAGGGGTCGGCGGGCTGCTGGTAGCCGTACTGGTCCTGCTGGCCGTACTGCTGCTGGGCCGGGATCTCCGCCGCGCGGGGCTGCTGCGCGGGGGTGTCCGAGATGGCGGCGAGGTCGGCCAGGTAGTCGGCGTCGCTGGTGTGCTGCCTGGGGTTGCCGTCGTCGTCCTGGGCGAGGGCGCCGAGGTCGTCGGTGGCGATACGGCCGTGCAGGGTCTGCCGGCCGCGGCCGACCGCCTCCAGGGTCTTGGCGAGGACCGCCTCGAAGGCGCCGAGCTTCACGTCGACGTATTTGTCGGCGTTGAGGCGCAGGGTCTCGGGGTCGAGGCTGCGCTCGGGGGCGTCCTCGTCCTCGTATCCCTGGTCGTCGAGGCCTGGGCCGGTGCCGAGCAGCTTCTCGCGGCCCCGGCCGACCGAGCCGAGGGTCTTGGTGAGGACGACCTCGAAGTTGGCGAGCTTGGAGTCGACGTAGTCGTCGGCCTCGGCGCGGACGTCCTCGGCCTCCTTGCGGGCCTCGGCGAGGATGCGGTCGGCCTCGTTCTGGGAGCGGCGGGCGACCTCCGTGTCGGAGATCAGGGAGCCGCGCTCGTCGTGCGCGGTCCGGATGATGCGGTCGGCCTCCTGGCGGGCCTGCTCGACCAGCTGTTCCCGGTCGCCGATCAGCTCCTGCGCCTGGGCGAGGGAGCCGGGCAGTGCCGCGCGCACCTCTTCCAGCATCGCGAGCAGTTCGGCGCGGTTGACCACGCACGAGGCCGACATGGGCATCGACCGGGCACTGGAGACCGAGGAGACGATCTCGTCGAGCTTCTTCTGCACGTCCACCGTGTGCTCGCCACTCTCTACAGCTGTGATGAAGACGGACGGGTCGACTGTACGACTCCTGCCGACCCGCCCGACACCGAGTGACGGTTTGTCAGTCCTTCTTGAGGCGTTCGTCGAGGGCTGCCAGGACGAGTGGCGGCACGAGGTGGGAGACGTCCCCGCCCCAGGCGGCGACCTCCTTGACGAGGGAGGAGGAGAGGAAGCTGTAGGTGGGGTTGGTCGGCACGAAGAGCGTCTCGACGCCGGACAGCCCGTTGTTCATCTGGGCCATCTGGAGTTCGTAGTCGAAGTCGCTGACAGCGCGCAGGCCCTTGACGATGGCCGGGATCTCGCGCTGCTTGCAGAAGTCGACGAGGAGGCCGTGGAAGGACTCCACCCGCACGTTCCCGAACTCGGCGGTGACCTGGCGGATCAGGTCGATCCGTTCGTCGACCTCGAAGAGGCCCTTCTTGGATTTGTTGATCATGACCGCGACATAGACCTCGTCGTACAGACGGGAGGCGCGGGAAATGATGTCGAGGTGTCCGTTGGTGATCGGGTCGAACGACCCGGGACAGACGGCGCGGCGCACTAGTGATCCCTCGCTCTCCGGTCCGGTCATCGTGCGTCTTCGCACGTTGAGGCGGCGCGACCGTACCAAAACGTTCCCTCGCCGTAGCGACGGGACCGGAGCGCTTCGAAGCCGTCCGGCCACCGGAATTCACCGCCTCTGGTGCTGCGCTCCACGGTGACGAGGGCTTCGGCCGCGAGCCAGCCCCCGGCCCGGAGTGTGAGCAGGATCTCCCGAAGATCGTCGTCCAGGACGGCGTACGGCGGGTCGAGGAAGACGATGTCGTACGGCTGGGTGGACGCCGTCTGAACGACCTGTTCCGCCTTGCCGGCCCTGACCTCGGCTCCGGGCAGCCCCAGTGCCTTCACGTTCTCGCGGACGACGCGGGCGGCGCGGGCGTCGGCCTCCACGAGCAGGGTGTGGCCGGCGCCGCGGCTGAGCGCCTCCAGGCCGACGGCGCCCGAGCCGGCGTACAGGTCGAGGACGCGTTCGCCGTCCAGGGGGCCGCCGAGGAGGGACTGCCAGGTGGAGAAGAGGGCTTCTCGGGCGCGGTCGGAGGTGGGGCGTGTGCCGGTTCCCTGCGGGACGGCTAGGCGGCGTCCGCCGGCTGTGCCGGCGATCACGCGGGTCATCTGGGGGTCCTTGTTTCGAGGGATGGGGGTGGGTTCAGTCTCGCAGGAGGGGGTGGGGGTGGGATGTGGTGTTGGCGACTGCGGGTCCGGTGGGGGCTTGTCGCGCAGTTCCCCGCGCCCCTGGGCGGCCACGTGGCTCAGCCCTTGTCCAGGTACTGCTCTCGCTCCTCGTCCAGGAGGGCGTCCAGTGCCGTGCGGAGGCCCGGGAGGTTCTCCAGGTCCGGGTCTGCGGCTACGACTGCCGCCGCCTCCTCTCTCGCCTCCGCGATGGTTTCCTCGTCGTCGATGACCGTGAGCATGCGCAGAGAGGTGCGGGCGCCGGACTGGGCCTGGCCCAGGACGTCGCCCTCGCGGCGTTGTTCGAGGTCGATGCGGGACAGTTCGAAGCCGTCGAGGGTCGCGGCCACGGAGTTGAGGCGCTGGCGGGCCGGGCTCGTCTCGGGCATCTCGCTGACCAGGAGGCAGAGGCCGGCGGCCGAGCCACGGCCGACTCGGCCCCGGAGCTGGTGGAGCTGGGAGACGCCGAAACGGTCGGCGTCCATGATCACCATGACGGTGGCGTTGGGCACGTTGACGCCGACCTCGATGACCGTGGTCGCCACCAGGACGTCCGTCTCGCCGGCGGCGAAGCGGCGCATCACGGCGTCCTTGTCGTCGGGGTGCATCCGGCCGTGCAGGATCTCGACCCTGAGCCCCTGGAGCGGGCCCCGGGTGAGTTGCTCGGCCACCTCCACGACGGCCAGCGGCGGGCGCTTCTCGGCCTCGTCCTCGGGGGACTTCTTCTTCCCGGCCTTCTTCGGGTCGTCTTCCTCATCACCGATGCGCGGGCAGACCACGTACGCCTGGTGGCCGTTGCCGACCTCCTCGCGTACTCGCTCCCACGCGCGTGCCAGGAAGTGCGGCTTGTCGGCGGCCGGGACGACATGGCTGGCGATCGGCGAGCGGCCCGCCGGGAGCTGGTCCAGGACGGATGTCTCCAGGTCGCCGAAGACCGTCATGGCGACCGTGCGCGGAATGGGTGTGGCCGTCATGACGAGGAGGTGCGGGGGCTGTTTGCCCTTGCCGCGCAGGGCGTCGCGCTGTTCGACGCCGAAGCGGTGCTGTTCGTCGACGACGACCAGGCCGAGGTCGTGGAACTGGACCTTGTCCTCGATCAGCGCGTGTGTGCCGATCACCAGGCCCGCCTCACCGGTGACGAGGTCGAGCAGGGCCTGTCGGCGGGCGGCGGTGCCCATGGAGCCGGTCAGGAGGACCACCTTGGTGGCCTTGTCGGCGCCGCCGAGCATCCCGCCCTCCGCCAACTCCCCCATCATCTCGGTGATCGACCGGTGATGCTGCTGGGCGAGCACCTCGGTGGGCGCGAGCATCGCGGCCTGCCCGCCCGCGTCGACGACGGCGAGCATGGCGCGCAGGGCCACCATCGTCTTGCCGCTTCCCACCTCTCCCTGGAGCAGCCGGTGCATCGGGTGTTCGGCCGCCAGGTCGTCGAAGATCTCCTTGGAGACCTTCTGCTGGCCCTGGGTGAGGGTGAAGGGCAGTTTCGCGTCGAAGGCGGTGAGCAGGCCGTCCGGGCTCGGTCTGCGCGGGATCGCCGGGAGTTGGGCGTCGGCGTGGCGGCGGCGGGCCAGGGCGACCTGGAGGACGAACGCCTCGTCCCACTTGAGGCGGGTGCGCGCGTCCTCGATGTCCGCCTTGGTGTGCGGGCGGTGGATCTTCAGCAGGGCCTCGGGGAGGGTGGCCAGGCCCCTGCCCTCACGGAGCGAGGGGGGCAGGGGGTCGACGGCGTCCTGGGCGCTGGGCAGGACCGTCTGCACCGACTTGGCGATCTTCCAGGACTCCAGCTTCGCCGTGGCCGGGTACATCGGAATCAGGGCGCCCGCCCAGGAATCGACCGTCTCCGCCGCCTCGTCGGTGTCGCCGCGCAGCAACTCGTACGCCGGATGCGCCAGTTGCAGGCGGCGGTTGAAGACCGACACCTTGCCGGCGAACAGGGCGCGGGTGCCGGGCAGGAGTTCCTTGTGGGGTTTGTGGACTCCGTGGCCGAAGAAGACCAGTTGGAGCCGGCCGCTGCCGTCCGTGATGGTCACTTCGAGGCGCTGGCCCTTGCCCCGGGGGGCTTTCGAGGACGCGAAGGTGTGCAGGCGGGCGTCCGCCACCTGGGCGACCACCGTCACGTGCTCGTCCATGGGGAGTTCGGCCAGTTGGGTGAGCTGGCCCCGCTCCTCGTATCTGCGCGGATAGTGGTGCAGGAGGTCGCCGACGGTGTGCAGGCCGAGATGCTCGGCCATCACCTTCGCGGTGGCGGGGCCGAGCACTGACTTCAGCGGTTGTTTCAGTGGTTCTTCCAGTGCGGGCACGAGATCCATTGCACACCACGCCACTGACATTGCCGTATATGTACTGGGAATCCGCTGGTCAGACGGCTCGTTCCGGGCCTAGGATGGCGCGCCCGGCCATCCCCCGCGGTCACCGCCTCACCGGGACCGCCCGACCCCGCGCCGACGCCAGAACCTGGTCCCCCCTCCGGCGCTGCGACGATGGACTCCCAGACCTCACAGTCATCCCAGGCATCCCAGTCACCGCACACGTTTCAGGTCGACCTGCGCGGCCTCGTGGACCTGCTCTCCCATCACCTCTACTCCAGTCCCCGGGTCTATCTGCGAGAGCTGCTGCAGAACGCCGTGGACGCGATCACCGCCCGGACCGCCGAACAGCCCGACGCCCCCGCGCGGGTACGGCTGTACGCGGAGGGCGGCACCCTGCGGGTCGAGGACTCCGGGGTCGGCCTCACCGAGGCGGACGTGCACAACCTCCTCGCGACCATCGGCCGGAGTTCGAAGCGGTCGGACCCCGGTGGCATCCAGGAAGCGCGCTCGGAGTTCCTCGGCCAGTTCGGCATCGGGCTGCTGGCCTGTTTCGTCGTGGCCGAGCGGATCCGCGTCGTCAGCCGCAGCGCCCGTACGCCGGATGCCCCGCCGGTGGAGTGGACGGCCACGGACGACGGTTCGTACACCGTGCGTACGCTGCCCGGCGAGGCCAGACCCGAACCGGGCACGACCGTGCACCTGGTGGCGCGGCCCGGGGCGGGCGAGTGGCTCACCGAGGAGCGGGTGCTGGCGCTGGCCCGGGATTTCGGGTCGCTGCTGCCGTACGACGTGCGGGTGGGCGACGAGGCGGTCACCGATCTGCCGGCGCCCTGGAACCGTCCGTATCCGTCGCCCGCCACCCGAAGGGTGGCTCTCCAACGGCACTGTCACGACCTGTTCGGGTTCACGCCCCTGGACTCGATCGACCTGGACGTGCCGCTCGCCGGGATCCGCGGGGTGGCGTACGTCCTGCCGTCCTCGGTGAGTCCGGCCCAGCGTGCGAGTCACCGGGTGCATCTGAAGGGCATGCTGCTCACCGAGCGGGCCGAACAGCTGTTGCCCGACTGGGCGTTCTTCGTGCGGTGCGTGCTCGACACCGACAGTCTGCGGCCGACGGCGTCACGCGAGTCGCTGTACGAGGACGAGACGCTGGCCGCCGTACGGGAGGCGCTGGGCGAAAGGATTCGCTCCTGGCTGACCGGGCTCGCCGCCGGGGACCCGGAGCGGCTGGCCGCTTTCTTGTCGGTGCACCACCTGGGAGTCAAGTCCCTGGCCAGGCACGACAAGGAGATGCTGCGCACGATGCTGCCGTGGCTCCCCTTCGAGACGACCGACGGGCAGCTGTCCCTGGAGGAGTTCGCGGGGCGGCACCCGGTGGTGCACTTCACGCGCACCGTGGAGGAGTTCCGGCAGGTCGCGCCCATCGCGTCCGCGCAGGGCGTCGGCGTCGTCAACGGCGGCTACACGTACGACAGTGAGCTGATCGAGGCGCTGCCGTCGGTGCGCCCGGGGACCGCGGTCTCCGAACTGGACGCCGACACCGTGACCGCGCACCTGGACACGGTCGACCCGGCCGAGGAACTGGCCCTGGCGGGCTTCCTGGGGGCCGCGCGCGCCAAACTCGACCCCCTGGGCTGCGATGTCGTCCTGCGCGCCTTCCACCCGCTGTCCGTGCCCGCGCTGCATCTGGACGACCGGGCGGCCCGGCACGAGCAGGCACGCGCGGACGCCGAGGAGCAGGCCGACGACCTGTGGGCCGGCATCCTCGGCTCACTGCGGGGCAGCGCCCCACGCGCGCGTCTGGTGCTCAACCATCTCAACCCGCTGATCCGGAAAATCAGTTCCCTGGACGACCCGGAACTGATCGGCACCGCCACGGAGTCCTTGTACGGGCAGGCTCTGCTCATGGCGCAGCGCCCGCTGCGGCCCGCGGACTCCGCGCTGTTGAACCGTGCGTTCATCGGCCTCCTGGAGTGGGCCACCCACAGCGATCCCACGGAGCCCACGGAGGACGGCCGGCGATGAGCGAGATCAAGGACTTCGACACGCTCCGCGAGGCCATGGCCCTGAACTCGGAGCAGCCGGAGGGCCCGGCCCGCAACGCGCGCGCGGAGCAGCTGCTGGCCGAGGCCGAGAAGCTGAAGATCCCGCTCGCCGTGATCGAGGCGCTGGGCCACCAGCTGAAGGCGTACAACTACAGCTCCGAGAAGGACCGGATGTTCGTCCCCTTCGCGCGTCTGCTGCGCATGTGGGACGAGCGGCCCGAGGACTTCGACGAGTACGAGGCCCACACGCTGCACTGGGTCTTCAAGTGGATGACCACGGGCATGCTGGACCAGCCGCACATCCCGCTGGCCTCCATCGAGAAGTGGCTCGGCGAGATGGAGCACCGCTACCGGCTCGCCGGGCACTCCGAACGGGCCGTGCGCAGCGCCGAGTTCAGTGTGGCCGCCCATGTCGGTGACCTGGCGCGGGCCGAACGGGCGTACGCCGCCTGGCTGGCCGCCGACCGCGACAGCATGGCCGACTGCCACGCCTGCGAACTGCACAGCCAGGGCTGGTGGCAGGCCGAGCGGGGCGCGGACGCCGAGGCGCTGGACCTGTGGCGGCCGGTTTTGGAGGGCGAGTTCACGTGCGCCCACGAACCGCACACCGTCCTGGCGTCGTCCCTGGCGCCTCTGCTGCGCCTGGACCGCCTGGACGAGGCGCGCGCGCATCATCTGCGCGGGTTCCGGCTGGTGCGGCCCATGGAGAGCATGCGGGGCGCGTACGCCGACCACGTGGAGTTCTGCGCGCTGACCGGCAACGAGGCGCGCGGGCTCGAACTTCTCGCGGAGCGTCCGGCGTACTTCACGGACTCGGGGCAGCCGCGCAGCCGGATGGACTATCTGGCCGCGGTGACCCTGCTCATGGACCGGCTGACCGGTCTGGGCATGGGCGAGCAGTCGGTGCCGGGGCCTGCCGGCCGCGCCTGGACCGCCCGCGAACTCGCCGTCCACGCGCGCGAGGAGGCCCTTTCCCTGTCCGCGCGCTTCGACGCGCGCAACGGCACGTCGTACGTCGGCGAGGGCGTACGCGCGCGCATGGACCAGGCTCCCCTGGTGGCCCGGCTGCCGCTGGGCGTACGGGCGGCGCGGGGCGTCCCGGCGCCCCGCAGGGCGCCCGCGGAGTCCACGGTGGTCCCGGAGGCGGCGGGCAGACCGGCCGACTCCCCCGGCGACCTGCCCGCGCTGCTCGCCGACGCGCGCCGGATGTCGGACAGCCTGCTTCCGCACGCGATGGAGGCGTGGGCGGCCGTCTGGCGGGCCGCCGAGGACGTGGAGCTACCGGCGGCCGACCGGGCGGAGATCGTCGATCACAGGGCCATGGAGGGCGGCCCCGAGGGCATCGCGCTCTTCGAGCGGGCCGCCGAGCTGTACGCCGAGGCGGGCGACCCCGGCGAGGCCCTGGCCGCCCGCGCCCGCGCCGCGTACGCGCGTGCCCTGGACGGCGACATCGACGCGGCGCTGACGGCCGTCTCCGAGCCGTACGAGGAGGTCCTCGCGCTCTACTCCGACGAGGGCACGGGCGTACGGCAGGCCGCGGCCGTCCTGATGGGACGCGCCCGCATCCTCATGCGCCAGGTCGAGGAAACCGGCACCGAACAGACCCTGGCCGCCGCCGAGAACGCCGTACGGGAGCTGCTGGCGCTCGTGGACGGCCATGCCGGGGACGATGTGCGCCTCGCCTCACGTGGCGCGGAGGCACAGGCCATGCTCGGCGAACTGGCGACACGCACCGGGGACCTCGCGGGAGCCGTGGAGCTGTTCACCCGCTCCACGGAGGCGTTCGTCGCGGCGGGGCTGCCGTGGTTCGCGGTGGAGTACGAGGCCAGGCTGGCCGGTCTCGCCCACCATCTCGGCGACGTCGCGGGCGCCGAGCGGGCGCTGCGCGGAGCCCTGGAGCACGGCGGGGCGTATCTGGAGGCGGCGGGCCAGGCCCAGCTGAACCTGCAGCTGGCCGAGATCCTCGGGGCACGCGACGAGGTCGCCGAGGCGGCGGACCGCGCCCTGGAGGCGGCGCACTGGGCCGACGAGGCGGGCGAGGGCCCGACCCTGGGCGCCTGGGCCCGGCATCTGCTCGGCGGTTTCCTGCTGCGGCAGGGCCGGTGGGCGGAGGCGGCCGAGGTGCTGGAGTCGGCGCTGCCCGACCTCGGCACCGAGACACACGGTGACGGGGCGGTCGTACAGACCCTGTGGTGGCTCGGTGACTGTCTGGGCGAGCTGGGCGAGCACCGCGAATCGGCCGAACGTCGCCTCAAGGCCGCGGAGATCGCGCGGCACTGGCCCGAGCAGCAGGACCACGCGACCCTCGCCCACCTCGCCGCCGAGTCGCTCGGCCTGGCGGGGCTGCCCGCGGAGGCCGACCAGGCCTACGAGCGCGCCGGCGACCTGTGGGACTCGCTGGGCAATGTGCACGGCCTGGTGCGAGCCCTGCGCGCCCGCGCGTGGCTGGCGCTGCGCATGGAGGCGGGCCTCGACGGGGCCAGGCAACGCATGTCGGACGCGGTCCGCGAGTGCGCGCGGGCCCTGTCCGAGGCGGAGGACCTGGAGTCCCGCGAACGGCTCGGCGCCGAACTGGCCCACACCCACCGCCAGTTCGGCGACCTGCTGGCCCGCTCGGCCGCGGAGGACGCCGAGGACGGCGCGATCGAGGCCGCGTTCGAGTCGGCACTCGCCCAGATGACGAAGGCGATCGCCGTGTTCTCCTCCCTCGGCGAGGAGGGCCTCCACGGCCGCACGGGCGCCGAACTGGCCGCAGGCTGGCTGGAAGCAGACCTGAGCCGCCCCTCGGAAGCGGCGGCACGCGCGCGTGGAGTCCTGAAGGCATACGAAACCTACGACGACTCCGACGAGGAAGCAGAGTCCCGCCGAGCGGAGGCAGAACAGATGCTCCAGCTGATGGAGGAACAGGAAACCGACTAGAACACCATCCAGCCCGTCCGGCGTTTGAGGACGAGGCCCGTTCAGGGCCGAAAGGGGGGCCTGGGGGCACAGCCCCCAGGAACGGGATGGGACGGGTAGGGGCGGCGGGGGCGAAAACCCTCGTTCACTCCACCCCGATGAGCAACAACGCCCCCTGCCGACCCCCCCGATACACCACCGTGTCGACAGCCAGATACCCCTCCCGAACCCGCCCCTCCAGATGCGCCGCAATCGCCTCCGGCGCCTCGTCCCCCAGAACAAGCGTGACCATCTCACCCCCCGCCTGCAGCATCCGGTCGATCACAGCCTCCGCGGTGGCCGTGACATCGGACCCGATCACGGCGACATCGCCGTCGATGAGGCCGAGGACGTCACCGGCCTGACAGATCCCGGCCATCGTCCAGGACTGCCGCTCCGCGACGGCGAGTTCGGCGTACCGAGTCGCCCCCGCCGCGGAGGTCATCGCGACGACGTCCTCGTCGAACCGCCGCTCCGGCTCGTGCACGGCGAGCGCGGCGATGCCCTGGACCGCCGAACGCGTAGGGATCAGAGCGACGCGGATACCCTCCGAGCGGGCCTGTTCGGCCGCCGCCGCGGCGGTGTGCCGCAGGTCGGCGTCGTTGGGCAGCAGCACGATCTCGCGCGCGTGGGCCCGCCGTACGGCCTCGACGAGCTCCCCGCTCGCGGGCGGCTCCCCGGGCCGGGCGAGCACGGTGGTGGCGCCGGCCTCGCCGTACAGCCCGGCGAGGCCCTCCCCCGGCACGACGGCGACGACGGCCCGCTGCACCCGCTCCCGAGCCGGCCGGCCGACGCCGGCGCCGCCGGTGTGCACGTCACCGATCCCGAAGTGCGTGATCCGGATCCGGTGCGGCCGTCCCGCCTCGACGCCCGCCTCCACGGCGGCACCGGCGTCGTCGACGTGGACATGGACGTTCCACAGCCCGTCGCCCCCGACCACCACGAGTGAGTCGCCGAGCCGGTCGAGCCGCTCGCGGAGCCGCGCGACGGCCGCGTCCTCGGCCTCCAGGAGGTAGATGACCTCGAAGGCGGGCCCGGAGGCCGCGTCCGCGCACTCGTCCGGTTCGTCGCCGCCCGGCGCCTCAGCCACCTCCACCCGAGCGGGCACGCGCACGCGTGCGGCCCCCGTGCCTCCCGCGCTCACCCCACCCCCCGGCGCCTCCCCCTTGAACGTCTCCACCAGCGCCGCGAGCACGGTCACCAGCCCCCGCCCGCCCGCGTCGACGACGCCCGCGCGCCCCAGGACGGCCAGCTGCCCCGGGGTGGCCGCCAACGCGGCCGAGGCACCCTCGTACGCGGCTCTGGCCACCGTCCCGCAGTCGCCCTCCACCTCCTTCGCCGCGTCGGCGGCGGCCGAGGCGACCGTGAGGACCGTGCCCTCGACCGGGTGGGCCACCGCCTGCCGGGCCGCGTCGGCCGCGTGCCCCAGGGCCAGGCACAGGCCGGAGCCGTCGATGCCGGCGCTCTCCCCGTCCTCCTCGGCGGCCAGCACCTGGGCCATGCCGCGCAGCAGCTGCGCCAGGATCGTGCCGGAGTTGCCGCGGGCCCCTATCAGCGCCCCGTGCGCCATCGCCCGGGCCGCGTCGGCGAGCGTCGGCATCCCGGCGGTGCCCTCCGCTCCCGTCCCGGTGCCGTGCCCGGCGAAGGCCGCCTCGACGGCCGCGCACGCCGACTCCAGCGTCAGATACAGATTGGTGCCGGTGTCCCCGTCGGCGACGGGGTAGACATTGATCGCGTCGATCTCCTCGCGCGCCCGCCCGAGCGCGGCCAGCGCGAGTGCGCACCAGGTGCGTACCGCGAGAGCATCGAAGAATGTCTGCGGCACCTGCGGCACCTGCGCCTCCTTGAGCTGCTGGACGTGGCACGCAGCGTAGACCCCGAGGTGGATCACGGGTGAATGGCGGGTGGCCCGGGGCCGGGAGCGGGGCCCTGAGCAGCCATGGTAGTTTCGTTGTACTGGCGCAGTCGTTGTATGCTGCTCCGGTTGCCCGATCGAGACGACCATCCATGATGGTCTTCCACATCGGGCCTTCCCCTGGCAGCGCCACTCAGATCCTACGATCCTGACCCGGCATGCCGGGATCAACCCGTAAGAGCATCTGAAGTCTTTGGAGTGACCCGTGGCTGCCAACTGCGACGTCTGCGGCAAGGGGCCGGGCTTCGGCAACAACATCTCCCACTCGCACCGCCGTACGCCCCGTCGCTGGAACCCGAACATCCAGCGCGTACGTACCGTGGTCGGTGGGACGCCGAAGCGCGTGAACGCTTGCACCTCGTGCATCAAGGCCGGCAAGGTCTCGCGCTGACGATTCGCTAGCGCGCGGCCACTGCTGGTTCGCTGCTCAGAGCCGGTCCACCTCGGTGGACCGGCTTTTTGCCGTACCCAGGGCTGTACCCAGGGCCGCCTAGGTGCGCCACCGCCACCCGTGGTCCACCGGCCCGATCCCGCCCCCGAGCGCGAACCCGGCCGCGATCGCCCCGGTGACATACTCCTTCGCCGCCGCCACCGCCGCCGGCACCGACCGGCCCTTCGCCAGCTCCGCCGCGACGGCCGACGCCAGCGTGCAGCCCGTACCGTGCGTATGCCGGTTGTCGTGGCGCGGGGCCCGCAGCCAGTGCTCCTCGGACCCGTCCGTGAGCAGGTCCACGGCCTCGCCGGGCAGATGCCCGCCCTTGATCAGCACCCACTGCGGCCCGTACGCCAGCACAGCGGCCGCCGCCTCGCGCAGCTGTCCCTCCGACTCGACCCGTACGCCGGTGAGCTGGGCCACTTCGTCGAGGTTCGGGGTCGCCACCGTCGCCGCCGGCAGCAGCAGTGTCCGTACGGATTCCAGTGCGGACGCGGCCAGCAGCGGATCGCCGTGCTTGGAGACGCCCACCGGGTCGACGACCGTCGGCACGTCCGTCTCCGCGATCAACCCGGCGACCGCCTCGACCAGTTCGGCCGAGGCGAGCATCCCGGTCTTCACCGCGCTCACACCGATGTCGTCGACGACGCTGCGGTACTGGGCCCGCACCGCCTCCACCGGGAGTTCCCAGGCGCCCTGCACGCCGAGGGAGTTCTGCGCGGTGACGGCCGTGAGCACGCTCATGCCGTGCACGCCGAGCGCCAGCATCGTCTTCAGGTCGGCCTGGATCCCGGCGCCGCCGCCGGAGTCGGAGCCCGCGACCGTCAGGACGCGCACGGGGGCGGTCACGACTCGATGTCCGCGAAGTGGTCCCAGCCGCCCTTGCTGGTCCACGGCGCCCCGTCGACCGTCACCTGGGGCAGCGCAGAGGGGTTGAGGACCTCGCCGATCACCTTCCAGCGGGCGGGCAGCTTCACGTCCGGCGGGAAGGTCGCCACGATCGCGTGGTCCTCGCCGCCGGTGAGCACCCACTGCATGGCGTCGACGCCGACGGCCTGCCCGATGTCGTTCATCTGGGAGGGGATGTCGATCGCGCCCGACCTGATGTCGATACGGACCTTGCTGGCCTCCGCGATGTGCCCGAGGTCGGCGATCAGCCCGTCGCTCACATCGCACATGGCGGTCGCGCCGAGGCCGGCCGCCGCCGGGCCCGCGTGGTAGGGCGGCTCGGGTCTGCGGTGGGCCTCGACGAAGGCCCGCGGCGACCGGAAACCCCGCGAGAGCACCGCGTGCCCGGCCGCCGACCAGCCCAGCCAGCCCGTCACGGCGACGACGTCACCGGGCCGGGCGCCGCCCCGGATGACCGGCTCATGGTTGCGCAGATCACCGAGTGCGGTGATCGAGACGACGATCGTGTCCCCCCGTACGACATCGCCGCCGACCACCGCGGCGCCCGCGACCTGGCACTCGTCCCGCAGGCCGTCCATCAGTTCGGTGGGCCAGGTGACCGGGAGTTCGGCGGGGACGACCAGGCCGAGCAGCAGCGCGGTCGGTACGGCGCCCATGGCGGCGATGTCCGCGAGGTTCTGGGCGGCCGCCTTGCGGCCCACGTCGTACGCGGTGGACCAGTCACGGCGGAAGTGCCGCCCCTCGAGGAGGATGTCGGTGCTCGCCACGACCCTGCGGTCGGGCGCGGCGACCACGGCGGCGTCGTCGCCGGGGCCGACCCGGACCGCCGGGGTGGTGGTGAGCCGGGAGGTGAGCTCCCTGATGAGCCCGAACTCCCCCAGTTCGCCCACAGTGCCCTTCATAGTCGTACGTCCCCTTCTGGTGCTGTCGTCCCCGTTGCTGCCCTTGCCCGGTCGCGAGGCCCCGTCGGCCTCTGTACGGTCGAGGTGACCGTCAACCTGTGCTGCCTACGCACCCCGGTGCGGGTACCGCGGTCGCCGAGGGTCTCCCCGAGGCGCGCGGCGACGCGATACCGTGGCGTTCCTTTTCCCCACATGATCCTCGTGGCCGCCCTGGAGGTTCCGTGGTACAGGCGTACATCCTGATCCAGACGGAGGTCGGCAAAGCGTCGACCGTCGCCGAGACGATCAGCAAGATCCCGGGGGTGACCCAGGCCGAGGACGTGACCGGACCGTACGACGTGATCGTGCGCGCGCAGGCCGACACCGTGGACGACCTCGGCCGCATGGTGGTGGCGAAAGTCCAGCAAGTGGACGGCATCACCCGCACTCTGACCTGCCCGGTGGTGCACCTGTAGCCCCCGTCTACCCTGTGCCGGTGAACTTCTTCCGTCCCCGGCCGTTCGCGCTGCCCGTGCTCGCTCTGTTGATCGTCGTCACGGGCTGCTCCTCAGCAGACGACAGCGCCCGAGTCACGGTTCCCGTGCCGGACGGGAAGACCACGAAGCTGTGCCGGAACCTGGACAGGGCGCTGCCGGCGAAGGTGGACGGCCTGAGCCGCGACGACCCCGAGCCCCGGTCCGCGCTGACCGCGGGCTGGGGCAGCCCGGCGATCATACTGCGCTGCGGTGTCGTACGGCCGCGCAAGATGACGGACCCCGAGGTTGCGTTGGGGTCCGATCCGGACGCGGTCGGCGGGGAGGTGAACGGGGTGGGGTGGTTGATGGAGAAACGGGACGACGGGTCGTCCCGGTTCACCACCTCGTCGCGGCTCGCCTATGTGGAACTTACGGTTCCGTCTGGGCGGGACACGTCGGGGGCGCTTGTTGATCTGGCTGCCGCGATCAAGAAGGCGGTTCCTGAAGGGATTGCCAACTAGGCGCCATACGTGACCTGTTGTGTGGTTGGCTGCGGGTCCGTCGTGGCTGATCGCGCCCGCGCGGCGGAGCCGCAGATCAGATACAGCCCCGCGCCCCTGAGGGGGCGCTCTACCTCAGGCCTGTGGAACGGCCCAGCGCCGCCTGGACCAGCCTGTCCACCAGCTCCTGATAGCCGACGCCCGTCGCTTCCCACATCCTCGGGTACATCGAGATCGGGGTGAAGCCCGGCATCGTGTTGATCTCGTTGATGACGAACTCGCCGTCCTCCGTGAGGAAGAAGTCCGCGCGGACCAGGCCCTCGCAGGACGCCGCGTCGAAGGCCTCGACCGCGAGGCGGCGGACCTCCGCCGTCTGGTCCTCGGTGAGGGGGGCCGGGACGATGCCGTCGGCCGAGTCGATGTACTTGGCCTCGAAGTCGTAGAACGCGTGCGACTGCACGGGCGGAATCTCCGCGGGTACGGAGGCACGCGGGCCGTCCTCGAACTCCAGCACCCCGCACTCGATCTCGCGCCCGCGCAGCGCCGCCTCGACGATGATCTTCGGGTCGTGCCGCTGGGCCTCGGCGATCGCCTCGTCGAGGCCGCCCAGCTCGTCGACCTTGGTGATGCCGAACGAGGATCCCGCGCGCGCGGGCTTCACGAACAGCGGCCAGCCGTGCTCGCCGGCGAAGTCGATGATCTTCTTGCGGGCCGACGGCTCGTCGCGCTCCCACTCACGCGGCCGGATCACCACGTACGGGCCCACCTTGAGCCCGAACGAGGTGAACACGCGCTTCATGTACTCCTTGTCCTGGCCGACGGCCGAGGCGAGCACGCCCGCGCCGACGTACGGGACACCGGAGAGCTCCAGCAGGCCCTGGAGGGTGCCGTCCTCGCCGTAGGGGCCGTGCAGGACGGGGAAGACGACGTCCACCTCGCCGAGGGCCTTGGGCACCGATCCCGGTTCGCTGTAGACGACTTCGCGGTTGGCGGGGTCCACGGAGAGCACCACGCCGCCCTCGTCCGACTCGGCGAGCTGGGCGACGTTCGGCGCCTTGCGGTCGACGATCGCCATGCGTTCCGGTTCGTCCGCGGTGAGCGCCCAGCGGCCGTCCTGGGTGATGCCGATCGGCAGGACGTCGTACTTCGTCCGGTCGATGGCACGCAGCACGGCGCCGGCGGTGACCACGGAGATCCCGTGTTCGGAGCTGCGACCGCCGAATACGACGGCCACGCGCGGCTTGCGGGACGGCTGCCCGGGGCTCTGGGGGAGGTTCTCGGTGCTCATATCGGGTTGAGGGTACCCGGTGGTAGGGCGCTGAGTCAGCGCCCGCATACCCCTGTTGCTCAGCGTCGTTCGGGCTTGGCGCTGCGCGACATCAGTTCCTTGAGGGCCACGACGGGTGGCTTGCCCTCGTGCACGATGCCGACGACCGTTTCGGTGATCGGCATGTCGACGCCGTGCCGGCGGGCCAGATCCAGCACGCTCTCGCAGGACTTGACGCCCTCGGCGGTCTGCTTGGTGACCGCGATGGTCTCCTCGAGGGTCATCCCCTTGCCGAGGTTGGTGCCGAAGGTGTGGTTGCGGGAGAGGGGCGAGGAGCAGGTCGCCACCAGGTCGCCCAGGCCCGCGAGGCCCGCGAAGGTGAGCGGGTCGGCGCCCATCGCGAGGCCGAGACGGGCGGTCTCGGCGAGGCCGCGCGTGATGAGCGAGCCCTTCGTGTTGTCGCCGAGCCCCATGCCGTCGGCGATACCGACGGCCAGACCGATCACGTTCTTCACGGCGCCGCCCAGTTCACAGCCGACGACGTCGGTGTTGGTGTACGGGCGGAAGTACGGGGTGTGGCAGACGGTCTGGAGGCGCTGGGCCACGGCGTCGTCCGTGCACGCGACCACCGCCGCGGCCGGCATGCGGGCGGCGATCTCCCGGGCGAGGTTGGGGCCCGTGACGACCGCGATCCGGTCCTGGCCCACCTTGGCGACGTCGTCGATGACCTCGCTCATCCGCATCGCCGATCCGAGTTCGACGCCCTTCATGAGGGAGACGAGGACCGTGTCGGGGGCGAGCAGGGGCGTCCACTCGGCGAGATTCCCGCGCAGGGTCTGCGAGGGGATGCTGAGTATCGTGAAGTCGGCGTCGCGGGCGGCCTCGGCGGGGTCCGTGGTGGCGCGCAGGTTCTCCGGGAGTTCGACGCCCGGGAAGTAGTCCGGGTTCGTCCGGGTGGAGTTGATCGCCTCGGCGAGTTCGGGGCGCCTGGCCCACAGGGTCACCTCGCAGCCGGCGTCCGCGAGCACCATGCCGAAGGCGGTCCCCCACGATCCCGCGCTGAACACCGCCGCCTTGACCGGCTCGCTCACTTGCCCTGCCCTTCTTCCTGAACTTCCCGTGCCTGCACTGCTTCTGCCGCTGCGGCCGCCTCGTGTGCCGCCGCCTGCGCGTCCAGGGCGTCCTGCGCCTCTTCCGCCGCCGTGCGACGCCGCTGCTCGATCCGCTCCTGGCGCGGATCGTACGGAGTCTTCGGGGCCTTCGCGCCGCGAAGCTCCTCCAGCTGGCGGGTGACCGCGGCCATGATGACCTCCGTCGCCTCCCTCAGGAGGTCGGGGCTCATCTCCTTGTCGTAGAACCGCGTCAGGTCCACGGGCGGGCCCGCGAGGACGTGGTGGGTCTTGCGCGGAAGGATGTTGGGCTTCTTCGCGTACGGCGGGAGGAGTTCGTTGGCGCCCCACTGGGCCACCGGGATCACCGGGCACTTGGTCTGCAGGGCGACCCGGGCGGCGCCGGTCTTGCCGGTCATGGGCCACTGGTCCGGGTCACGGGTGATGGTGCCCTCGGGGTAGAACACGACACATTCACCGCGCTCCACGGCGTCGATCGCGGCGCGGAACGCGCTCAGCGCGTCGGTGGTCTCGCGGTAGACCGGGATCTGTCCGGTGTTCCGCATCATGAGACCGCTGAACCCCTTCTTGAAAAGCCCGCTCTTCGCCAGAAAACGCGGAACACGTCCGCTGTTGTACTGGTAGTGCGCGTAGGCGAAGGGATCGGCGTGCGAATTGTGGTTCACCGCGGTGATAAATCCGCCCGCTGCCGGAATGTTCTCCATTCCGCGCCAGTCCCGCTTGATCAGAACCACCAGCGGCGGTTTGCAGATGACCGCAGCAAGGCGGTACCAGAAGCCGATTCTGCGGCGGGGCACGCGGACACCTTCCTCTAAGGCCTGGACCAGGACCTCTGCCGGTCCGCCCGGGGGCCGCACAAGTGTCGCCCCGGGCTTCCGGTCTGTCGAGAACACCGTACGCCCCGGCACCGACACCACCGGATGGGCTTTGATGACAGCCAGGTGACAATGGGGGCGACCGGGCGAGCCCGGACGAGCAGCCGAGGTGGCGAGGGAGGGGCGGAACGCGCGTGCAGTGGACAGTGGTCATACCCCTCAAGCCCCTCGCGCGGGCCAAGAGCAGGCTCGCGGACACCGCGCACGACGGACTCCGCCCCGGTCTCGCCCTGGCCTTCGCACAGGACACGGTGGCGGCGGCGCTCGCCTGCCCTGCGGTCCGCGATGTGGCAGTCGTCACCAACGACGACCTGGCGGCCCGCGAACTGGCCGCACTGGGCGCGGCGATCGTCCCCGACGAGCCCCTGGGCGGCCTGAACGCCGCTCTGGCGCACGCGGCGACGGTCGTACGGGCGAGGCGGCCCGACAGCGCTGTCGCGGCCCTGAACGCCGATCTGCCGGCGCTGCGCCCCCTGGAGCTGGCCCGCGTCCTGGATGCCGCCGCCGGATTCCCGCGCGCTTTCCTCGCGGACGCGGCCACCGTGGGCACCACTCTGCTGACCGCCCGCCCCGGCCAGGAATTGCTTCCGCATTTCGGCCCGCATTCCCGAAACCGCCATCGCGACTCGGGCGCCGTGGAACTCGGACTCGCCTCGGTGAATTCCGTACGCCAGGACGTGGACACCGGAGACGATCTGCGGGCGGCGCTCGCCCTGGGGGTGGGGGCGCGGACGGCGACCGCCGTCGAGGGTCTGCTGCTCGCGGGCCAGTAGGCTGCCGACATGCAGGCGACCGCGTACACGTACGACGCCGGGACACGCAGCGGCAGTGTGCTGCTCGACGACGGCACCCCCGTTCCCTTCGACGCACCGGCGTTCGACGCGGGCGGGCTGAGGCTGCTGCGGCCCGGGCAGCGGGTGCGCATCGAGGTCGAGGGGAGCGGGAGCGCGGGCGGGGCCGGGGAGGCCCTGCGGATCACGCTCGTCACCCTGCAGACCTTCTGAGCACGTAGCGAACGGGGCCGGACACGCCGCGGGCCGGACTCCCTCGGGGAGTCCGGCCCGGCGCGTTGTGCCCTTGCGCCCTACTTGGTGCGGGCGGTGGCGGCCTTCTTGGCGGTGGTGGTGCGGGCCGCCGACTTGCGGGCCGGAGCCTTGGTGGCCGTCGCCTTCTTGGCCGCCGGGGCCTTCTTGGCGGCGGTCTTCTTCGCCGTGGCGGTGGTCTTCTTGGCCGCCGCGGTCTTCGCGGTGGTCTTCTTGGCCGTGGCCTTCGTCGCCGTCGTCTTCTTCGCCGGCGCCGCCTTCTTGGCCGTCGCGGTCGTCCGCTTCGCCGTCGTCTTCTTGGCGGTGGTGGCCTTCTTCGCCGCGGCCTTCTTGACCGTCGCGGCCGCACCGCCGCCGCTCAGGCTGCCCTTGGGGGCCTTCTTGACCGCGACCTCGCCGCCACGCGGGAGCTTCTTCGAGCCGCTCACCAGGTCCTTGAAGCCCTGGCCCGCACGGAAGCGGGGGACCGAGGTCTTCTTGACCCGAACCCGCTCACCCGTCTGCGGGTTGCGGGCGTAACGGGCCGGACGGTCGACCTTCTCGAACGAACCGAAGCCCGTGACCGAGACCCTGTCCCCGCTGACGGTCGCGCGGACGATGGCGTCCAGGACCGCGTCGACGGCATCGGCGGCCTGCTGGCGGCCACCGACCTTGTCCGCAATGGCTTCTACGAGCTGCGCCTTGTTCACGTCTTCCCCTTCGGAGACATTGCCAGAACGAAAGTGTTCAAGCTTTTTCGCACGTTAGGCAGATATATACCGCAAATCAAACACGAAACGGGCTAATCACCCTTGTGCCGCAACGAACTCGGGCTGTCACGGAGTTCCTCAGCGGTCCTCGTCGGGGAATCGACCCTCGTCGAGGTCCGCCGCGAAGCGTTCCAGCCGCTTTGTCGCATCGGCGAGATCGTGCTTGGCCGCGGCCGTAATGACCAGCAGCTTCCGGGTCAGCGCCATCCGTACGCCCTCCGGGACTTGCAGTGCGCGCACTCTTGTGTGCGCTTCCTTGAGTTGGGCCGCGACCGCCGTGTAGAGCTCGAGTTGGCCGTCGTGTTCCATGCACAGATTGTGCCATCTGGGGCGAGTTGTCGCCTGCGCAGGGGGCAACTGCTGCCTCAAACGGCCTTCCGTGTTCAGTGCGCGGCCGCGCTGTCAAGACGCGGGTACCCCATCAACACCCTTTCTAACGTGGGAAGTTGAGAGGCTCCGAGCGGGGGTGCGAACGGGTCCGAAGGCAGACACAGCTGTACCCCCAATCGTGGCGATCGGGGGTACAGAGGGGGTGTTGCAGTGGCCGAAACCCTACTTGCGAAGGGCCTTCGGGCTCAGACCTTGAGCGTCCACGGCTTGTACGAGGGACGCTTCGCCTCGTACGCCGAGATGTCGTCCTCGTTCTGCAGGGTGATGGAGATGTCGTCCAGCCCGTTCAGCAGCCGCCAACGGGCGTTCTCGTCGAGGTCGAAGGAGGCGGTGATGCCCTCGGCGCGCACCTCGCGGGCCTCCAGGTCGACCGTGATCTCGGCCTCGGGGTCGTTCTCCGTCAGCTCCTGCAGCGCGTTCACGATCTTCTGCTCCAGAACCACCGTGAGCAGGCCGTTCTTGAGCGAGTTGCCGCGGAAGATGTCGGCGAAGCGCGACGAGATCACGGCCTTGAAGCCGTAGTTCTGCAGCGCCCAGACGGCGTGCTCGCGCGAGGAGCCCGTACCGAAGTCGGGACCGGCGACCAGCACCGTCGCACCCTTGCGCTCGGGCCGGTTGAGGACGAAGTTCTCATCCTTGCGCCAGGCCTCGAACAGCCCGTCCTCGAACCCGTCCCGCGTGACCTTCTTGAGCCAGTGAGCAGGGATGATCTGGTCGGTGTCGACGTTGCTGCGGCGCAGCGGGACGGCCCGGCCGGTGTGCGTGGTGAATGCTTCCATGGCTGATCAGACTCCAGCGGGCGTACGGGTGTCGGCGTCGGACAGGTCGGCCGGGGAGGCCAGGTGGCCCAGTACGGCCGTCGCGGCGGCGACCTGCGGCGACACCAGGTGCGTACGGCCGCCCTTGCCCTGCCTGCCCTCGAAGTTGCGGTTGGAGGTGGACGCGGAGCGCTCACCGGGGGCCAGCTGGTCGGGGTTCATGCCCAGGCACATCGAGCAGCCCGCGTGCCGCCATTCGGCGCCGGCCTCCTTGAAGACCACGTCCAGGCCCTCGGAGACGGCCTGCAGACCGACCCGCACCGAGCCCGGGACGACCAGCATCCGTACGCCGTCGGCGACTTTGCGGCCCTTGACGAGCTCGGCGGCGGCGCGCAGGTCCTCGATCCGGCCGTTGGTGCAGGAACCTACGAAGACGGTGTCCACCTTGATGGAGCGCAGTGCCTGGCCGGCCTCCAACCCCATGTATTCCAGGGCCTTTTCGGCGGCGAGGCGCTCCGAAGCGTCTTCGTACGAAGCAGGGTCGGGGACGTCCGCCGAAAGCGGCGCGCCCTGACCGGGGTTGGTGCCCCAGGTGACGAACGGCGACAGCGCGGCGCCGTCGATGACGACCTCGGCGTCGAATTCCGCGTCCTCGTCGGTGCGGAGCGTCTTCCAGTACTCGACCGCCGCGTCCCAGTCCGCGCCCTCGGGCGCGTGCGGGCGGCCCTTGAGGTACTCGAAGGTGGTCTCGTCGGGGGCGATCATGCCCGCGCGGGCGCCGGCCTCGATCGACATGTTGCAGATGGTCATCCGGGCCTCCATCGAGAGCTTCTCGATGGCGGAGCCGCGGTACTCCAGGATGTAGCCCTGGCCGCCGCCCGTACCGATCTTCGCGATGATCGCGAGGATCAGGTCCTTGGCGGTGACGCCCTCGGGCAGTTCGCCGTCGACCGTGATGGCCATGGTCTTGGGGCGGGCCAGCGGCAGCGTCTGGGTGGCCAGCACATGCTCGACCTGCGAGGTGCCGATACCGAAGGCCAGCGCGCCGAAGGCGCCGTGCGTGGAGGTGTGGGAGTCGCCGCAGACGACGGTGGTGCCCGGCTGGGTCAGCCCCAGCTGCGGTCCCACCACGTGGACGACGCCCTGCTCGACGTCGCCCAGCGGGTGCAGCCGCACGCCGAAGTCGGCGCAGTTCTTGCGCAGCGTCTCCAGCTGGACCCGGGAGACCGGGTCGGCGATGGGCTTGTCGATGTCGAGAGTCGGGGTGTTGTGGTCCTCGGTCGCGATGGTGAGGTCGAGGCGCCGCACCTTACGGCCGTTCTGGCGCAGACCGTCGAAGGCCTGCGGGCTGGTCACCTCGTGCAGGAGGTGCAGGTCGATGAAGAGGAGGTCGGGCTCGCCCTCGGCGCGCCGGACGACATGGTCGTCCCAGACCTTCTCCGCGAGTGTCCTACCCATCGCTTTCCCTCCGGCCGGCCTGTGTGGGCGCCGGCCCATCTAGATAGAGATCTTGTGGAGGCGTCCGACCGTACCCCTCGTCCGGGCATTCGCCGCCGGGCCCGTTGGTCGGCGGGCCGCTGTGTCTTCCAGAGTGGCGCGTTCCACCGGAAAATGAACTTGCGTTTCACAGAGTGAGACGCGAGTATCGTTTCATGGACAACAGTAGCGGCGTCGGCGTTCTGGACAAGGCAGCCCTTGTCCTGAGCGCTCTGGAGTCCGGTCCGGCCACCCTCGCGGGTCTGGTCGCGGCGACCGGACTCGCACGACCCACGGCACATCGCCTCGCCGTGGCCTTGGAACACCACCGCATGGTGGCGCGCGACATGCAGGGCCGGTTCATTCTCGGCCCGCGGCTGGCGGAACTGGCGGCAGCGGCGGGCGAGGACCGCCTCCTCGCGACGGCCGGCCCGGTGCTCACGCATCTCCGCGACCTGACGGGCGAGAGCGCGCAGCTCTACCGCCGCCAGGGGGACATGCGCATCTGCGTCGCCGCGGCCGAGCGCCTCTCGGGCCTCCGGGACACGGTCCCGGTCGGCTCGACGCTCACGATGAAGGCGGGCTCGTCGGCCCAGATCCTGATGGCGTGGGAGGAGCCGGAGCGCCTGCACCGCGGCCTCCAGGGCGCCCGCTTCACGGCGACAGCGCTGTCGGGCGTACGACGCCGGGGCTGGGCCCAGTCCATCGGCGAGCGCGAACCGGGCGTCGCGTCGGTCTCCGCCCCGGTGCGCGGCCCGTCGAACCGCGTGGTGGCCGCGGTCTCGGTCTCCGGCCCCATCGAGCGCCTGACCAGGCACCCCGGCCGGATGCACGCCCAGGCGGTCATCGACGCGGCGGCCCGCCTGTCGGAGGCGCTGCGCCGCACGGGCTGAGCAGGACACGACTGCCAGAGAGGGTCGGCCTCAACGCCGCGGCAGACCTTCACTGTTCAGGGGCGCGGGGAACTGCGCGACCAGCCCCCACCGGGCCCGCAGACGAAGAACCGCCCCCTACGACGCCGACCGATGAGCGAACCGCTCCTTGCCGGACCGCCCCCGCCGTTCCACCGGCAGCACCCCATGCGCCGCCGCCAGCCCGAACGCCGGCATGTCCGCGTAGATCGACTCGTAGGCCCCCTCGGGCACGACATACGTCTCGTGCCACAGCCCCACGTGCTGCCGGATCTTCCCCTCCCGCTCCTTGCGGTTGAGGCGCGCCCACGCCTTGTGGTGGAACATGTCCGGCGCCGCGGCGTACGCGTACAGCTTCTCCCTCGACTCCCAGTACTGGACGACGTAGTACGTCCTCGGCGACGCCGTCAGCAGCACGTAGTTGAGCAGTCCGCGCGACGGGTCCTTCTTCAGTTCCCGCAGCATCCGCGGCATGGCCGTGAGCACCGGCAACCAGTGATGCACGGCCCAGAAGTGGTTGATGCGCGTCCCGATGAGCAGGACGACGACCTCCCCCTCGGCCGCCGCAGTCGTACGGCCCGCGTTGGGTTTCGCGAACATGACACCTCCCCGTCGGGCCGGTCGGCCCCCGTTGGCTAGCGGCACTATCCGACCGCCGCGTGCTTGGATCGTGCCGTCGTCCGAGGAAAGGCGCAAGACATGCGGCTGGCGGAGTTGAGCGAGCGCAGCGGTGTGTCCACCGCGACGATCAAGTACTACCTGCGCGAAGGCCTGTTGGCGCCCGGCCGGCAGATCAACACGACGACCGCGGAGTACGACGAGGGACATCTGCGCCGGCTGCGACTGGTGCGCGCGCTGATCCAGGTGGGCCGGATACCCGTCGCCACCGCCCGGGAGGTGCTCGGCCATGTCGACGACGACTCCCTGGGCCGTACGATCCGCCTGGGCGCGGCCCTGTGGGCGCTTCCGCAGGGCCCGGAGCCGGACGACGCCGACCCGGCCGTGGTCGCCGCCCGCCTGGAGGTGGACCGGCTGCTGGCTGGCCTCGGCTGGGAGACCGCGCGCGAGCTGAGCCCCCTCTCCCCCGTGCACCGCTCACTGGTGGTGGCGGTGGCCGCGCTGATCCGGCTGGGGTATGCCTGGAACGCCGAACTGATGGCGCCGTACGCGGAGTTGATGCACCAGGTGGCGAACCAGGACCTGGACTATCTGGAGCTGCACGCGTCGGAGGCGGAGCGGGTCGAGACGGCGGTGGCGGCGACGGTGCTCTTCGAGCCGGTCCTCACGGCACTGCACCGGCTGGCCCAGGAGGAGGAGTCGGCGCGCCGGTACGGGCTCTAGCCGGCGGAAATGCGAAGTGGCCCCCCGCCGAAGCGGAGGGCCACCTGCACTGACGTACCCCCGACCGGATTCGAACCGGCGCTACTGCCGTGAGAGGGCAGCGTGCTAGGCCGCTACACAACGGGGGCGAGGATCTTGCAGGCGTTGAAACTACACCGCCGCAGATCCGAGCTGGTCTACCTGGACTCGAACCAAGACTAACTGAACCAGAATCAGTCGTGCTGCCAATTACACCATAGACCAAAGTGGTTTAGACCAGTTTGTACCCCCGACCGGATTCGAACCGGCGCTACTGCCGTGAGAGGGCAGCGTGCTAGGCCGCTACACAACGGGGGCCCTAGCGATCCTGCGTGAGAGTCAGCGGGTGCGACCCGAACTGACCCTCCGGGAAGGATCTGTACCCCCGACCGGATTCGAACCGGCGCTACTGCCGTGAGAGGGCAGCGTGCTAGGCCGCTACACAACGGGGGCTTCTGTGGAATTGATCTCCACGGGTGCAGATTTGAAGCAATCTGCGAGCTGGCCTACCTGGACTCGAACCAAGACTAACTGAACCAGAATCAGTCGTGCTGCCAATTACACCATAGGCCACTGGAACGCGAGCCCCTGCGGAGCTCTTGCTCTAGTTTGCGCCTCCGGGTCCTGGCCTTTCGGCCCGCTGTCCGGCGGCGCAGGAAGAACATTACCCGAAGGTGGACGGCGCTCCAAAACGGGTATCGGCGCCGAGGAGCGCGGGGAGTTCGGCGAGCGAGGCGATCCGGTGCGGGCCGCCGGGGGCACGTTCGACGACGCCGAGGCCGCCGCGGTCGATCCACACGGACAGCATTCCGGCGTCCACGGCACCCCGTCCGTCGATCTCGGGGTGATCGCCGACGTACGCCACCTGCTCGGGCGGCAGGTCCAGGGCCTCGCAGGCCGCGTGGAAGGCCTGGGCGTCCGGCTTGTGGACGCCCAGCTCGGCCGCGCACAGAACGGACTCGAAGCGGTCCCGTACGCCGAGGACACGCAGCTTGCGGTCCTGCACGAGGAGGCTGGAGTTGGAGAGCACGCCGTGCCGGTGACTGGCGGCGAGGAGGTCGAGGACGGGCAGTACGTCCGGGAAGAGCGCCCAGGCGGCCTCGTAGTGCCCGATGTACCGGTCGAACCAGGCGTCGGCCTCCGCGTCGGTGAGCTCCGCGCCCAGGAACACGCGCACCCGGTCCCGGCGCTGCCCCTGAAAGTCGGTCTCCCCCGCCGCGAACCGCGCCCACTGCCGGTCGGTGACCTCCCGCCACCGCACCAGGGCCTCGTCGACGGTCCCGTACCCGTCGAGCAGCCCCTCGGCCACGAGCTGCTCACGCATGCCGGCGCGGTCGGCCGTGGTGTAGTCGAAGATCGTGTCGTCGATGTCCCAGACCACGGCCCGAATACTCACGTCCCCGACGGTATCGCGAGCTGGCACACTGAAGACATGAGCGAGTATCGCGTCCAGTTCACCGTCGAGGCCCGTACGACCTACGACACCCTGCCCGCAGAGCGCCGAGCCCACTTGGACAGGGCCGTGCGGATACTGGCCCGTGACCCGTTTCGGAAGACGTCGACAGCTCCTCTGGGACCTGACGACAATCTCCGCAAGGCCTACGTGGCCCCTGGCGTGATGGTGGAATACGTGGTGGCCGGCGCCATCATGGTGGTTGTCGTTGTCTGGATCTTCGATGAAAGCCAGTATCTGATCGACGAAGCCGACGCGCAGTGAACACATGTGAGGGGCGGCGCCCGGAGTTCCGGGTGCCGCCCCTCACCTGTGTTCCGGGGTCACGCCGCCAGGCGGGTCAGGGCCGCGTCGATCCGGGCCAGGGTCTTCTCCTTGCCCAGGACCTCGAGGGACTCGAAGAGGGGCAGGCCCACCGTGCGGCCGGTGACGGCCACGCGGACCGGGGCCTGGGCCTTGCCGAGCTTGAGGCCGTGGGCCTCGCCGGCGGCCAGGACGGCCTCCTTCAGCGACTCGGCGGAGGACCAGTCGGCGGCCTCCAGCTTCTCCCTCGCCGTGATCAGCAGGGCGTCGCTGCCCTCCTTCATCGCCTTCGTCCAGGACGCCTCGTCGGAGACGGGCTCGGGCAGGAACAGGAAGTCGACGTTGTCCGTGATCTCCGAGAGGACCTTGAGGCGGGTCTGGGCGTGCGGCGCGATCGCCTGCCACTTCGTCTCGTCGAAGTCCTCCGGCGCCCAGGGCGCGAAGGGGGCCCGCAGCCAGGGGGCGCAGCGCCGTGTGAAGTCCTGCACGTCGAGGAGACGGATGTGGTCGGCGTTGATCGCCTCGCACTTCTTGAGGTCGAAGCGGGCCGGGTTGGGGTTGACGTCCGACACGTCGAAGGCGGCGACCATCTCGTCGATGCTGAAGATGTCCTGGTCGGCCGAGAGGGACCAGCCCAGCAGGGAGAGGTAGTTGAGCAGGCCCTCCGGGAGGAAGCCGCGCTCCCGGTAGAGGTTCAGGCTCGACTCGGGGTCGCGCTTGGAGAGCTTCTTGTTGCCCTCGCCCATCACGTACGGCAGGTGCCCGAAGGCGGGGACGGACTTGGCGATGCCCAGTTCCGTCAGCGCCTTGTACAGGGCGATCTGCCTCGGCGTCGACGACAGGAGGTCCTCGCCGCGCAGGACGTGCGTGATCTCCATCAGCGCGTCGTCGACCGGGTTGACCAGCGTGTACAGGGGTGCGCCGTTGGCGCGGACGATCCCGTAGTCCGGGACGTTCTCCGGGGTGAAGGTCAGTTCGCCGCGGACCAGGTCCGTGAAGGTGATCGTCTCGTCGGGCATCCGGAAGCGGACGATCGGCGTGCGGCCCTCGGCGGTGTACGCGGACACCTGCTCGTCGGTCAGCTCGCGGCAGTGGCCGTCGTAGCCGGAGGGCCGGCCGGCGGCGCGGGCCGCGTCGCGGCGGGTGTCCAGCTCCTCGGTGGAGCAGTAGCAGTAGTACGCGTGGCCGGCCTTCAGGAGCCTGGCCGCGACGTCCTTGTAGATGTCCATGCGCTGCGACTGGCGGTACGGCGCGTGCGGGCCGCCCGCCTCCGGGCCCTCGTCCCAGTCGAAGCCGAGCCAGCGCAGCGAGGCCAGCAACTGCTCGTACGACTCCTCGGAGTCGCGGGCCGCGTCGGTGTCCTCGATGCGGAAGACGAACGTACCGCCGGTGTGACGGGCGTAGGCCCAGTTGAACAGGGCCGTACGGACCAGGCCCACGTGGGGGTTACCGGTGGGCGACGGGCAGAACCGTACTCGGACGGCGGGGGCGGGTGCGCTAGCCACGCTTGACAACCTTGTTGGTGAGAGTGCCGATGCCTTCGATGGTGACGGCGACCTCGTCGCCGACGGTGAGCGGTCCGACGCCTGCCGGGGTGCCCGTGAGGATCACGTCGCCGGGGAGCAGCGTCATGGCCTCGGTGATGTTGACGATCAGATCCTCGATGGAGTGGATCATCTCGCTGGTGCGGCCGAGTTGGCGTTGCTCTCCGTTGACCGTGAGCTGGATCGTCAGGTCGGACGGGTCGAGGTCCGTCTCCACCCAGGGGCCGAGGGGGCAGCTGGTGTCGAAGCCCTTGGCCCGCGCCCACTGCTTCTCGCGCTTCTGCACGTCCCGCGCGGTGATGTCGTTGGCGCAGGTGTAGCCGAGGATGACGTCCTTGACGCGCTCGCGCGGGACCTCGCGGCACATCCGGCCGATGACCACGGCGAGTTCGGCCTCGTGGTGCAGTTCCTCGGAGAAGGAGGGGTACTGGATGTCGTCGCCGGAGCCGATCACCGAGGTGGACGGCTTGAAGAAGGCGAACGGGGCGTCGGGCACCTCGTTGCCGAGTTCCCTCGCGTGCTCCGCGTAGTTGCGGCCGTAGGCGACGACCTTGTTGGGGAGCACCGGCGGCAGCAGCCGGACCTTGTCGAGGGGGACCTTCGTGCCGGAGAGCTCGAAGTCGGCGAACGGGATGCCCTTGATGATGTCGAGGACTAGTTCGTCCGGCTTGTCACCCTCGACCGCGCCGAAGGCGACGTTCCCGTCGATGGAGAATCTGGCGATGCGCACGGGATTCCTGCGCCCCTCTGCTGGTCCGGCTGGAGTCTGACGGTCCAGGCTAACGCGCCGCGGGCGGGCGCCTCGCGCAATAAGCGAGGGCGCCCGCGACCTTCGTACGGCACAGAACCGGGTACGAGGGGCACGGGCGCCCTTGACACACAGACATTCGCGGGGTCCGCCCTGAGCAACCGGGCGGACTCGTGCGTACTACTCCGCGACGGAGGCCGCGACCGGGGCGTCCATGAGGATGGTGCGGCGGGGGTTGGCGGTCTGGGTGGGGAGGTCTACGGAGTGCTCCGGCTGCTCGACGGGCGTCAGCTCGTCGGCGTCCGTCAGGTGTGCCAGCGTCGTGCGCCGCGGGTTTGCGATGTTGCGGAACATCGTCGTCGTCTTCACTGTTGTAGTCCTCGACCCTGTCGTGTCCGGGCGCTCGGCGCGGCTGGAAGCCGCTGTCCGGGCGCGGGTTGTCGGATTTGCCATCCCTGTAAAGCGTCAGGCTAAACATGCGATTCCCTGGGGAAGTCACGGAGACCCCTTGAACGGCGTGTGAGTTTCCTCACGAATCCATGGGCAAAACGGTCAATTCCGACCTCCACTCCCCCTCCACGAAACGGACATTGCTTCACTGAAGCCCTCATTCCGCTCCTGATCATGGCGACCTGGACACCGTCCACACCCCGGCGGCGCATTGAATTTCGCCCGGTATGTACGGAATCGCCTTCTACACCTCGTGATTGAGCACTCACGAGGTGTCATCGTCGTCACACCGTGACCCATTGGCCTTGTTGGAGATCCGGCACTGTGCTGGAATTCCACGGACCGCCGCGGGATCGAGCCGGCGCACAGGGGGCGCGAAGCAGCGCCGAGCGGCGGCACGTGAGAGGGGAACCGCGCCGGGTTACTCACGACCACCATGAGGGACGCATTCAGGGCGCCCCTCATACGCCGACACCGTCCGTCCGTTCACGCGGAAGGACGCCTGGTCCAGAGGTTGCGACGCTAGTGCAGGGACGTTTCAAGAGGGATGGCAGCGCTTCGGCGGAGCCGGAGCCACACAACGGAGCCGGTAACGGTTCCTCCCCCCAGCACGCCCAGACCGCGGGCCAGCCAGCTCTGACCGGCGACAACGGCGAGCGGTCGACGCGCCCCGGCAGTGGTGTGCCCGGCGGGCCCGGCCAGAAGGGCGCCACCGGTGGGCCCGCGGCCGCACCGCCGCCCGTGAAGCCCGCCAAGGGTCCCAGCGGCCCCGGCACGCGAATAGCTCTGCGCAACTGGCGAATCTCGACCCGCCTCGTCTCGCTGCTCGCCCTCCCCGTGGTCGCGGCGACCTCGCTCGGTGCCCTGCGCATCAGCGACAACATGGACGACATCCAGCAGCTCGACAACATGCGGCTGCTGACCGACATCACCAAGCAGGCGACCGAGCTCTCCGCCGCGCTCCAGGAGGAGCGCGACCAGTCGGCCGGCCCCCTCGCGCACGGCGCGTCGGCCAACGACCTGGGCGTCAAGGGCGTACGGGACAAGACCGACCGGGCCCTCGCCAACTTCATCGACGGCTCCGAGGAGATCGACGCCGCCAGCAAGAAGGGCACCCTCAGCGGTGTCCGTGACAGCCTGGTGGGTCTGGTCAGCGAGCTGAGCAACCTCAGCGACATCCGCAGCAAGGCCTACGACGACCCGAACAACTCCACGCAGACGGTCGAGGCCTACCACCGGCTCGTCACCCAGTTGCTCGACCTCTCCCAGGACATGGCCGAGGCGACCAGCAACCCCGAGATGATCACGCGTACCCGCTCGCTGGCCGCCTTCTCGTCGGCCAAGGAGTACGCGTCCATCCAGCGTGCGGTCATCGCCGCCGCGCTGCCCGAGGACCCCGCGAAGTCCGGCAGGCTCACGGAGAACGACCGGCTGTACGCCGAGTCGGCCCTGAACAGCCAGGACTCCGAACTCGAGAGCTTCAAGAGCATCTACGGCGACGGCGCCGAGGACCTCCTCAAGCCGATCGACGACGGCAGCCCGACGATCACGGCGGCCGACCTCTACGCCAAGCGCATCCTGCAGAGCAGGGACGGCCTCCAGACGCTGCAGAAGCGCTCCTACAAGGACTGGGTCGACGACGACTCGGCCAAGATCCAGCAGATGAAGACCATCGAGCTGACGCTGCTCAACGAGATGGAGCAGAAGGCCCGTGCGCTGCGCCAGGACGCCGAGCAGGAAGCGATCATCTCGGGTGCGCTGATCCTGCTCGTCCTCGGTGTCTCGCTGGTCGGCGCCTTCGTCATCGCCCGGTCCATGATCCGCTCGCTGCGCCGGCTCCAGGACACCGCCAACAAGGTCGCCCAGGACCGGCTGCCCGAGCTGGTCAAGCAGCTGTCGGAGTCGGACCCGCAGGACGTCGACACCTCCGTCGAGTCGGTCGGTGTGCACTCCCGGGACGAGATCGGCCAGGTGGCCGCGGCCTTCGACGACGTGCACCGCGAGGCCGTCCGCCTCGCCGCCGAGCAGGCCCTCCTGCGAGGCAACGTCAACGCGATGTTCACCAACCTCTCGCGCCGCTCCCAGGGCCTCATCCAGCGTCAGCTGTCGCTCATCTCCGAACTGGAGTCCCGCGAGGCCGACCCGGACCAGCTGTCCTCCCTCTTCAAGCTCGACCACCTCGCGACCCGTATGCGCCGGAACGGCGAGAACCTTCTCGTCCTCGCCGGTGAGGAGCCCGGCCGCCGCTGGACCCGTCCGGTCCCGCTGGTCGACGTGCTGCGCGCCGCGGCCTCCGAGGTGGAGCAGTACGAGCGCATCGAGCTGTCGTCCGTACCGACCACCGAAGTGGCCGGCCGGGTCGTCAACGACCTCGTGCACCTGCTCGCCGAGCTGCTGGAGAACGCCACGTCGTTCTCCTCCCCGCAGACCAAGGTCAAGGTCACCGGTCACGCGCTGCCCGACGGCCGCGTGCTGATCGAGATCCACGACACCGGCATCGGCCTCTCCCCCGAGGACCTCGCGGCGATCAACGAGCGGCTCGCGGCGCCGCCCACCGTGGACGTGTCGGTCTCCCGCCGCATGGGTCTGTTCGTGGTCGGCCGCCTCTCGCAGCGCCACGGCATCCGTATCCAGCTGCGTCCCTCCGACTCCGGTGGTACGACCGCGCTGGTCATGCTCCCCGTCGATGTCGCCCAGGGCGGCAAGAAGCCCGCTCCGGGCAAGCCCGGCCAGGGCGGTGCCCCCGTCGGCGGTCCCGCCGCCGCGCAGGCCGCCGCCGGTGTGGCCGCGGCCCGCCGGGGCGGTGGCCAGGGCGCTCCCGCCGGTGGCGGGCTCCTCGGCGCCGGTGCGGCGCCGCGTGGTCAGGTCGGCTCCGGCCAGGGTGCGCGTGCCGCGCTGCCCGGCCGGGACGGGGCCGGTCGCCCCGGCGGTGCGCCGCGTGGACCGCAGGGTCCGGGCGCTCCTCAGCAGGGCGGCAGGCCGGCTCCGGCCGGGGCCGGCGCGGGCGCCTTCGGCGGTCAGGCGCCGGGTGCCCCGCAGGGTCTCCAGGCCGCCGGCGGCTTCGGCGACGGTCCGGGCGGACGCCAGGGCCAGGACGCCTTCGGCAACACCACCGGACGTCAGGACGCCTTCGGCGGCTCCCGCGGCCCCGTACCGCCGCAGCGCGGGGAGGGTCAGGGCGGCGGGCGCCGTCCGCAGCTCCCGCCGCGGGGCGGTACGCGTCCCGAGCTGCCCGGTGGCAACGCGCCGTCGCGGCCCAGCTGGAGCGACGAGAACGCGCAGCCTCCGGTGCCGCGTGCCTCGCTGGACACCCCGCGCGGTCACGAGGAGCCGGACGCCACCTCACGGATGCCGCGCATCGACGACCGGGGCGGTCCGGCGGCGACCTCCGAGATGCCGGCGATCCCCCGCATCGACGAGCTGCAGAACCCGGCGGCCACCTCCGAGTTCGCCCGCCCCGACTACAACGCCCCGCGTCCCGGCGGCCCCTCGGACACCGGCCAGTTCCCGGTGCCCGGCTACAACGGCTCCGGCGACATGGGCGGCCAGCAGAACGGGTCGTACGTCCGCTCGGACGTCTTCGGCACGCCGCCCGGCGGCCAGCCCGGTCCGCAGAACACGGGGCAGTTCACTCCGCCGTCGTACGACAGCAGTTCGACGGGCCAGTTCCCCGCGCCGACCGGGTACGACTCCGGCTCGACCGGCCAGTTCCCCGCGCCCTCCGGTTTCGACAACCGGGGTCCGGTGCCGCGCCGTCAGCAGGACCCGTCGTCCACCGGCCAGTTCGAGCGCCCGCAGCCGGGCGACGGCCGTGGCCCCGCGGACTTCGGCGGCTCCCGGCCGCCGGTCCCGCCGCGCCCGCCGCAGCCGGAGGCCCTGCCGCCGGCGAGCGGTCCCGGTGACGGACGGACCCCGCTGTACGACACCCTGGAGACCAATTGGTTCCACGGGCAGGGTCAGCAGGGCCAGCCGCAGAACGGCCGGCCGCAGTCGGGCAATGGCAGCAGCAGCAGCAATGGCACCGGCGGCAATGGCAGCAGCAACGGTTCGGCGCCCTCGCAGCCGTCCGCCGCGGCCACTCCCCCGCGTCCGGCGGCCGCGCCGGCCGCGACCGGCTCCTGGCGCACCTCGCCCAACGACGAGCTGGTCCGGCAGGCCGAGCGGGTCCGCCAGCCGGCCGCCGGTGGCGTCACTACTTCCGGCCTTCCGCGCCGGGTCCCGCGTGCGAACCTCGTACCGGGTACGGCTCAGCAGCAACAGCACCAAAGCGGTCCGGCGGTCTCGCGTGCGCCCGATGACGTGCGCGGCCGGCTGACCAACCTCCGTAGGGGCATCGCCCAGGGTCGGCAGGCCGGTACCGGCGCCGACCAGACGGGCAGCTTCCCCAGCCCCACTCACCAGCAGGAGCGATAGTTGAGCCAGATGAGCCAGGCGGCACAGAACCTCAACTGGTTGATAACCAACTTCGTGGACAACACCCCCGGTGTGTCCCACACCGTCGTCGTGTCCGCCGACGGTCTCCTTCTGGCGATGTCGGAAGGCTTCCCGCGGGACCGCGCCGACCAGCTCGCCGCGGTCGCGTCCGGGCTCACCTCGCTCACCGCGGGTGCCTCGCGCATCTTCGAGGGCGGCACGGTGGCCCAGACGGTCGTCGAGATGGAGCGCGGGTTCCTCTTCCTCATGTCCGTCTCGGACGGATCGTCGCTCGCGGTCCTCTCCCACCCGGACTGCGACATCGGCCTCGTCGGCTACGAGATGGCGCTCCTGGTCGACCGGGCGGGCGCCGTGCTCACCCCGGATCTGCGCGCCGAACTACAGGGCAGTCTGCTCCACTGACCGTTCCGGATCCACCCGTCTCACCAAAACACCGTCCGGCCGCCACATCTCCCCCACCGGCCCTGTCAGACGGCACGACTGACCGACGCTGTCCCGCCCGGAGGACTCATGACCCCGCCCACCGCCTCTCATGATCCGTACGCACAGCCGTACGAGGACGAGGGCGACCAGCCGCTGGTAAGGCCGTACGCCATGACCGGCGGCCGGACCCGGCCGCGCTACCAGCTCGCCATCGAGGCGCTGATCAGCACGACGGCCGATCCGGCCCAGCTGATGGGACTGCTGCCCGAGCACCAGCGCATCTGCCACCTGTGCCGTGAGGTCAAGTCGGTGGCAGAGGTGTCGGCGCTCCTCGCCATGCCGCTCGGTGTGGCCCGCATCCTCGTCGCGGACCTCGCCGAGGCCGGACTGGTCGCCATCCACCAGCCGGGCGGCGACGAGAACAACGGCGGTGCACCAGCGGTGACACTGCTCGAAAGGGTGCTCAGTGGACTTCGCAAGCTCTGACGGGGGCCGGGCCACCACCTCCGCGAAGATCGTGGTCGCGGGTGGCTTCGGCGTGGGCAAGACCACGTTCGTGGGCGCCGTCTCGGAGATCAACCCGCTGCGTACCGAGGCCGTGATGACATCGGCCTCCGCGGGTATCGACGACCTCACGCACACCGGGGACAAGACCACCACCACGGTGGCCATGGACTTCGGCCGTATCACCCTGGACCAGGACCTGATCCTGTACCTCTTCGGTACGCCGGGCCAGGACCGCTTCTGGTTCATGTGGGACGACCTGGTGCGCGGCGCGATCGGCGCCGTGGTCCTGGTCGACACCCGCCGGCTCGCGGACTGTTTCCCCGCGGTCGACTACTTCGAGAACAGCGGCCTGCCGTTCGTCATCGCCCTCAACGGCTTCGACGGGCACCAGCCGTACAACCCCGAAGAAGTGCGCGAGGCGCTCCAGATCGGCCCGGACGCGCCGATCATCACGACGGACGCCCGGCACCGCTCGGATGCCAAGAGCGCGCTGATCACGCTGGTCGAGCACGCCCTCATGGCGCGCCTGAGGTAGCCAAATCCGCAATGCCGTACGCCAGTTGTCGTAGATACACCGGAGCCGGCTGTGGCCTTTGACACGGTCGGCCCCGGTGTTCATAACGTTTCGACAGAGATATCTGGTGGTATGGCCACGCGTCGCGGTCACCTGGTCTCGCTGCGCTCACATAGGCCCCGTCTTTTGACGGGGCTCGTTCTTTATGACCGTTTTATCTGGGGCTTACATCGCTATGGATCTTCGCATTCCGACGTTTGGAAGAGCGAAGGCCTACGTGCTGGAATGCCTGAACTGCCTAATAGTCAAAGACGTACCTCTGTAGAGGGCTCTTGACTTACCGGGCTCTGAGACACTGCGGCACAACGTTGGTGCCTTCCGCCGAGAGGTTGTTGGTCGAGTGAGGCGAAGCAAGAACGGTCCCGAGCCGTCGGCCCGGGGCAACTTCACCCCGCCGCCGCGCGGAGCGGCGCCCACCGCTGCGCCCGGCTCGGAGCCGATGGCGCCACCCGCTCCCAGCGGCAGCCGGTTCTCCCCGCGCAACTGGCGCGTGCCGACCAGGCTGAACGCGATCCTGCTCATACCCGTGGTCGTCGGCCTGATCATGGGCGGCTTCCAGGTGAAGAGCTCGATCGACACCTGGCAGCAGGCCGAGGACGCGGAGAAGACCGCACGTCTCGTGCAGGCGGCCCTGGTCTACGGTGACGCCCTCTTCCAGGAGCGCGACATCACCGCGGAGCCCCTGCTCTCGGGCGACGGCGAGAACGACCCCACGGTCGTCAAGGCCCGCGCGGTCACCGACAAGGCCGCCGAGGCGTTCGACGTCGCCGCGCGGAACATCCCGCAGCGGGCGAGCCTCGAGCGCCGCCTGAAGCTGTTCCGTGACGTCGAGCCCCAGCTGGCGACGGTCCGGGAGACCGCCTACACCGCCAAGCGCCAGGGCGTGGAGTCCGAGGAGAGCTACACCCTCCTCACCCACAGCCTGATGGAGTTCTCCAACGAGCTGGGCCTGGGTACGGGCAACAAGACCTACTCGACCGCCTACGGCCGGATCGTGTACGCACTCTCCCTCACCAAGGCCGCGGCGTCGCTCGAGCGGGCCATCGGCATTCACCTGCTGGTCAACCCCGGTCCCGGCCGGGGCAGCTTCCAGAGCCAGCGCATCGCTCTCACCTCGTACGCGTACCTCGAGAAGATCGCCATCGCGGAGTACATCGGTGGCGGTACCCCCGAGGACGCCAAGAAGCTGGAGGACGCGTCCGCCCAGGCCACGGCCCAGGGCAAGGAGATGGCCGAGCAGGCCGCCCAGGCCGCGGCGGCCAAGGGCGCGACGTACGTCCCGCCGCCGTCCGACCCGAACGAGATGCTCGCGGCCATCGCCGCGCTCCCCTCGACGGACAGCGACGCCCGTGCCGAGCTCGCGGCCAAGGGCATCACCAAAGACAACTGGTGGGCGGTCAACACCCTCAAATACAACATGTACCTGAAGCTGGAGTCGGGGCTCTCGCAGAGCGCGGTGAACGAGGCCGCCTCGATCTCCGACGAGGCCAAGCAGGACGCGATCATCGTGGGTGCGGCCGTCGTGGTCGCGCTGCTCGCCGCGTTCATCCTGGCCGGCATGGTGGCCCGCCAGATGAGCCGCTCGATGCGCCAGCTGCGCAACGCGGCCTTCGGCATCGCCGAGCAGCGCCTGCCGATGCTGGTCGACCAGCTGTCGCGCACCGACCCCGGTCGCGTCGACACCCGGGTCGCCGCCATCCCCATCAACACCACGGACGAGATCGGCGAGGTCGCCCGCGCCTTCGACCAGGTCCACCGCGAGGCGGTCCGGCTGGCCGCCGAGCAGGCCCTGCTGCGGGGCAACATCAACGCGATCTTCACCAACCTGTCGCGCCGCAACCAGTCCCTGATCGAGGGCCAGCTGACCCTGATCACCGACCTGGAGAACAACGAGGCCGACCCGGACCAGCTGGAGAACCTCTTCCGCCTGGACCACCTCGCGACCCGTATGCGCCGCAACGGCGAGAACCTCCTCGTCCTCGCCGGCGAGGAGCCCGGCCGCCGCTGGGACCAGCCGGTCCCGCTGGTCGACGTCCTGCGCGCCGCCTCCTCCGAGGTGGAGCAGTACGAGCGTGTCGAGCTGTCGGGCGTACCGGAGGCCGAGATCCACGGCCGTGCGGTCACCGACCTCGTCCACCTGCTGGCGGAGCTGCTGGAGAACGCCACGACGTTCTCCTCCCCGCAGACCAAGGTCCGGGTGACGGCGACCCGTCTTCCCGACGGCCGGGTCATGGTCGAGATCCACGACAAGGGCATCGGCCTCACCGCCGAGGACTTCGCGGACATCAACCACAAGCTGGCCAACCCGCCGACCGTGGACGCCGCGATCTCCCAGCGCATGGGCCTGTTCGTGGTCGGCCGGCTGTCCGACCGGCACGGTATCCGCGTCCAGCTCCGCCCCTCGGGCGAGCAGGCCGGTACGACCTCGCTGGTCATGCTCCCGGACGCCATCACCCACGGTGGCGGTGGCGAGCAGCAGATGCAGCGCGACGAGTTCACCGTCTCGCAGATCATCCCCGAGCAGCAGAACTACGTCGGCGAGAACTTCCAGCCCGCCCAGGTGCAGCCGATGCGTACGGCGGCCGAGCTCGGCTTCGACGACAGCCGCTACACCGAGGTCCCCGACGACATCCGTGAGCTGGACCCGGTGGGCCGCTCCCTGATGCGTGAGGAGCGCCGGGCGCAGCTGGAGGCCCAGACACACCCCGAGTCGGCCCCGCACGAGGCCATCGAGGCCCCCGCGTACGGCGACGACTTCACGGCCGCGCCGAACGGCCAGAGCCCGGCCCTGGACGAGCCCTTCGCGGGCTTCGACCAGCAGACGGCGTACGAGGAGCGGCAGCAGCCGTCGTACGAGGAGCCGTACTTCAACGGGAACAACGGCTTCCCGCAGACGGACGACTTCCCGGCGGTCGGCAGCGACTACCCGGCGGCCAACGGCTACCCGTCCTCGAACGGAAACGGCAACGGCGGCTACCCGGAGCCCGCGTACGCGGAGCCCGCCCAGGAGGAGCCCGCGCCGGCCCACGCCTCCGCCCCGGAGAGCTTCTCGGCCTTCGAGGAGCGGCGCTACCAGGACGACTGGCCGAAGCCGGACAGTTACCAGAACGGGCACCACTCCGAGTACGCTCCGGATTCGGAATCCGCGCAGGCCGCTGACGTGAGTGAGCGGAATCACGTAGGCTTCGAGCGTCCGGGACCGGCGCCTTCCGCCGCCCACACGCTGACCGATGCCGGGCTCCCCCGCCGCGGATCCACCGCGAGCGGCACCAGCAACGGCACCACCCGGCAGCACGTGGGCCAGGAGACTCCGGCACCGGCACCCGCGGAGCACAACGGCACCGCGAACGGCAACGGAACCGGTCCCGACGACTGGCGCTCGGCGAACGACGAGCGCTGGCAGCAGGCCTCACAGCTCCGCAAGCCCAAGGCGGGCGGGGTTACCTCCTCCGGCCTGCCGCGTCGGGTACCGAAGGCCAACCTGATCGAGGGCGCCGCGGAAGCGACTCCCCAGGGCGGCCCGTCGGTCTCCCGCGCCCCCGAGGACATCCGGGGCAGGTTGAGCAACCTGCGCCGGGGTGTCCAACGAGGACGCACCGCAGGCAGTGAGACGAACGGCCAGGCCACCAGGAATCACCACGGTGGGCCTGACAGCACCTACAACCAGGAGCGTTAGTGTGAGCCCGATGAGCCAGGCGGCGCAGAACCTTAACTGGTTGATCACCAACTTCGTGGACAACACCCCCGGGGTGTCGCACACGGTGGTGGTCTCCGCCGACGGACTCCTTCTGGCGATGTCCGAAGGCTTTCCGCGAGACCGTGCGGACCAGCTCGCCGCTGTCGCCTCCGGTCTGACCTCTCTCACCGCGGGTGCCTCGCGCATCTTCGAGGGCGGCAGCGTGAACCAGACGGTTGTGGAGATGGAGCGGGGATTCCTGTTCATCATGTCCGTGTCCGACGGTTCCTCCCTCGCGGTGCTCGCACATCCGGAGGCCGACATCGGTCTCATTGGGTACGAGATGGCGCTTCTGGTCGACCGTGCCGGTACGGTCCTGACACCCGATTTGCGTGCGGAGCTCCAAGGGAGCCTTCTCAACTAACAGTCAGACAGTGCGTTTTGGCGTCTCGGGGCGGTAGGTTTCGGACGCGGCTCCACAGTGATGCGGTGCCCGGCACAGTCGGAGGAGGAGAAGAAAGTGGCAACACCCCCAGGCGGTTCGCCCTCGGGCAATTGGTCGTACGGCCCTGGCCAGGGTCAGGGCCAGGGTGACCAGAACCGGTACAACTTCCCCTCCGCACCCAGCCACCGCCGGCAGCAGCCGTACGCGCCCCAGCACCCGCAGGGTCCCGGGCCGTCGCCGTACGACCAGCCGCCGTCGCCCCGCATCCAGCCCGTGCAGCCGCAGCGCCGCTCCTCGGAGCCTTCCCCCGCAGGGGGGTCGAACAACCCTCTGGTGCGTCCGTACGCCATGACCGGCGGCCGGACCCGCCCGCGCTACCAGCTCGCCATCGAGGCGCTGGTGCACACCACTGCGCAGCCGCACCAGATGCAGGGCCAGTTGCCCGAGCATCAGCGAATCTGCAACCTCTGCCGAGAGATCAAGTCGGTGGCCGAGATCTCGGCGTTGCTGACCATCCCTCTCGGTGTGGCCAGGATCCTCGTCGCCGACTTGGCGGAGGCAGGCCTGGTCGCCATCCATCAGCCCGGCGGCGACGAGAGCGCCGGCGGCCAGCCAGACGTGACTTTGCTCGAAAGGGTGCTCAGTGGACTTCGCAAGCTCTAGCGGAGGGCCTTCCCGCTCCACCACGTCCGCGAAAATCGTGGTGGCGGGCGGCTTCGGCGTGGGTAAGACCACGTTCGTCGGGGCCGTCTCGGAGATCAATCCGCTGCGTACCGAGGCCGTGATGACGTCCGCGTCCGCGGGGATCGACGACCTTACGCACACCGGCGACAAGACGACGACGACCGTCGCCATGGACTTCGGCCGTATCACCCTGGACCAGGACCTGATCCTGTACCTCTTCGGTACGCCGGGGCAGGACCGCTTCTGGTTCATGTGGGACGACCTGGTGCGCGGTGCGATCGGGGCGATCGTCCTCGTTGACACGAGGCGCCTTGCCGATTGTTTCCCCGCTGTCGATTACTTCGAGAACTCGGGGCTTCCCTTCGTCATCGCCCTGAACGGGTTCGACGGCAACCAGCCGTACAACCCGGACGAGGTCCGGGAGGCTCTGCAGATCGGGCCCGACACTCCGATCATCACGACGGACGCCCGGCATCGGGCGGATGCGAAGTCGGCGCTCATCACTCTGGTGGAGCACGCGCTGATGGCTCGGCTTCGGTAGGTACGTGCTTCTTGCGGCTACTGGGCTGCCTCGGACGGTTGTACGCCGTCTGCGGCAGCCCAGTGGCTTGTCGCGCAGTTCCCCGCACCCCTAAGACGAGGCTGTTCTTAGGGGCGCGGGGAACTGCGCGACAAGCCCCCACCGGGCCCGCAGCCGACGACGCACGAGAAAGGGCCCCTCCCGCACCTCGGGAGGGGCCCTTCTCAAAACCCAGGCTCAGTGCCAGCTGTGCGGCGCGCGGAACCCACCCTCGCGCTCCAGGCGGCGCCAGCCGGCCTTGGGGCGACGACGAGCCACAGGGGCCACCGGTGCCGCTGCCGCGCGGGCCAGGAGGATGGCCGTGATGGCGGCGACTTCCTCGGGCTCGGCGTGGCCCTTCTCGACGCGAATGTCAGAGGTGTTCATAGGTCACAGTCTCCGTGAGAGAGGTTTCCGCGGGGGGACCGCGAAGGATCCGCTGGGTTACCGAGTGGGATCACTGCGGGGGGTTGCCGTGCTTTCGCGAGGGCAGGTCGGCGTGCTTGGACTGCAGCATCGCGAGCGACCTGATGAGCACCGAACGCGTCTCGGCCGGGTCGATGACGTCGTCGACCAGACCGCGCTCGGCGGCGTAGTAGGGGTGCATCAGCTCGGACTTGTACTCCTTGACCATCCGAGCCCTCATCGCCTCGGAGTCCTCGGCATCCGCGATCTGACGGCGGAAGATGACGTTGGCGGCACCTTCGGCGCCCATCACGGCGATCTCGTTCGTCGGCCAGGCGTAGGTGAGGTCGGCGCCGATGGACTGGCTGTCCATGACGATGTACGCGCCTCCGTACGCCTTGCGCAGGATCAGCGAGATCCTCGGAACGGTCGCGTTGCAGTAGGCGTAGAGCAGCTTCGCGCCGTGCCGGATGATTCCGCCGTGCTCCTGGTCGACGCCCGGCAGGAAGCCGGGGACATCCAGCAGCGTGACGATCGGGATGTTAAAAGCGTCGCACATCTGGACAAACCGTGCAGCTTTTTCCGACGCCTCGATGTCCAGGACGCCCGCGATGCTCATCGGCTGGTTGGCCACGATGCCGACGACCTGTCCGTCCAGGCGACCGAGCGCGCAGATGATGTTGCGGGCCCAGCGCTCGTGGACCTCCAGGTAGTCGCCGTCGTCGAGGATCTCCTCGATGACCTTGGCCATGTCGTACGGCCGGTTGCCGTCGGCCGGCACGAGGTCCAGCAGGACGTCGCTGCGCCGGTCGGCGGGGTCCTCGGACGCGACGCGCGGCGGGTTCTCGCGGTTGTTCTGCGGGAGCATCGCGAGGAGGTAGCGGACCTCGGCGATGCAGGTCTCCTCGTCGTCGTACGCGAAGTGCGCCACGCCGCTGGTCTCGGCGTGCACGTCGGCGCCGCCGAGCCCGTTCTGGGTGATCTCCTCGCCGGTGACCGCCTTCACGACGTCCGGACCGGTGATGAACATCTGCGAGGTCTCGCGCACCATGAACACGAAGTCGGTGAGGGCGGGCGAGTAGGCCGCGCCGCCGGCGCACGGGCCGAGCATCACGCTGATCTGCGGGATCACCCCGGACGCCTTGGTGTTGCGCTGGAAGATGCCGCCGTAGCCGGCGAGAGCGCTGACGCCCTCCTGGATACGGGCGCCGGCGCCGTCGTTGAGCGAGACGAGCGGGGCCCCGGCCGCGATGGCCATGTCCATGATCTTGTGGATCTTCGTGGCGTGGGCCTCGCCCAGCGCGCCGCCGAAGATACGGAAGTCATGGGCGTACACGAAGACCGTACGGCCCTCCACCGTGCCCCAGCCGGTGATCACACCGTCCGTGAACGGGCGCTTCGCCTCCAGACCGAACCCGGTCGCGCGGTGCCGGCGCAGCTGCTCGACCTCGTTGAAGGAGCCCTCGTCGAGGAGCAGCTCGATGCGCTCCCGGGCGGTCAGCTTGCCCTTGGCGTGCTGCGCCTCGGTGGCCTTCTCGCTGGGGCCGGCCAGGGCCTGCGCACGGATCTCGTGCAGCTCGGCCACGCGCCCGCGTGCGTCCGTCGGTTCCACCGTCGGCTCGCCCGCGAGCTCACCCTGCGCCTCATCCAAAACGGTCATGTAGCGACCATACGAAGCCGAGCAAGAAAACCGGCCCGTCGACTCCGTACAGTCTCCGGCGCGTTTTCCTGGTACCCCTGAACAGAACAACGCCGGGATGCAGCCGACCCGACTGCTCAAGGGGCGTGCGGCTTGTAGGGGTCACACAAAGGCGTCACATCGGCGTCCACAATCTACCCGACTGGACTACACCACTCGGAGTAACGTCGCCCACACTCCCCCGACACAGTTGAATATTGAACAGGATGGGTCTACGGTAGCCCTTGTCGAACTGATTCAAGGTTCAACGACTTCGGTACCTCGTCCCCAAGGAGCCATGCCATGAGCATCTTCGGCCGCAAGAACACCGCTGACGGCGACACCGCCACCTCGTCCGTGACGACCGCCGTGGCCCCCGAGCTCACCGCGCTCACCGGCGACTACACGATCGACCCGTCCCACACGACGATCGGCTTCGTCGCCCGGCACGCCATGGTGACGAACGTCAAGGGCGGCTTCAAGGAGTTCGAGGGCACCCTCCACCTGGACGGCAGCGACCCCTCGGCCTCGACGGCGTCCCTCGACATCAAGATGGACAGCATCGACACGGGCTCCGCCGACCGCGACGGCCACCTGAAGAGCGCCGACTTCTTCCGCACCGACGAGTTCCCGACGATGACCTTCCGCTCCACCAAGGCGGAGTCGCTGGGCGGCGAGGACTACCGCATCACCGGTGACCTGGAGATCCTCGGCACCACCAAGCAGATCTCCATCGACCTGGAGTTCAACGGCGCGGCGAAGGACCCCTTCGGCAACGAGCGCGTGGGCTTCGAGGGCAAGGCGGAGATCCTGCGCTCGGAGTGGGGCCTGACCTGGAACGCGGCACTGGAGACCGGCGGGGTCCTGGTGTCCGACAAGATCAAGCTGAACTTCGACATCTCGGCCATCAGGAACGCGTGAGGCGACGCGCCCTTGGTGTTGCCGGGAGTGAGGGTCACCGGGAGTGGGGTCACAGGGGCGCGTGGGAGTCAACGAGGCCGGAAACCGTCCCATCCGCTTGACAGTTCATGCCGAGCGCAACAGGGTCTGCTTGATAGTTCAAGTTGCCCCCCACAGGCAATCGGCAAGTCATCCAGATCGGGACATCCTCTCGCCAGTTGGAGAAGTCATGCGCCCCACGCACCCCCACAGCCGCACCCTTCGCACGGCCCGGTCCGTCGGCCTGACGGCCCTGCTCGCCGTCACCGGTGCCACCGCACTCGCCGTGGCGCCCACGGCGTCGGCGGCGTCGACGGCGGAAGCCGCCGCCCCCACGGCCACACTCACCGCCGACGTACCGGTCTTCGCCCGAGGGGCAGGCATGTCCGTCGTGGCTTTCGGCAGCCTCCAGATCGACGACGGCACCACCGTCACATGCATAAACAACGGCTCGCCCTCCGGCGCCTCGCCCCGGATCATCTACGCCACCACCTACAAGGTCACGGCGGGCACCACCTACCGCGTCTCCGCCTGGGAGAGCGGCAACTGTGACGCGTACATCCCGCAGTGGGGAGCCCGGACGCGGTCCCTCGGCGGCGTGACCGTCACCCCCTCGAACGCCGACGTCGCCGGCGGCGTCTACCGGGTCACGATCCCGTAGTCACGGCGGGACAGGAGATCTCCTCGCGGGCGGCGCGCGGGTCGTTCACGCGGCCCGCGAGGAGTGCCGGGGCGACACACGGCTTGACCACTCTCCGCGATAACCCGATGCGAGGCTCCCGCCGGGAAGCTAGCCTCCGATCATGACCTGGCTCCCCCGCGACTTCGCCCACCCCCTGCATGTCGACGTACCCGGTGGGTATCATCTGCGGCCGATTCGCGGGGCCGATGCCGCGCTCGACTATCCGACCGTCATGGGGTCGCGCGAGCGGCTCTGGGACATCTTCGGGGAGGCCTGGGGGTGGCCGGCCGCCACCATCACCTACGAGGCCAATCTCGCCGATCTGGAGCGGCACGCCGCCGAGATCGACGCCCATGAGTCCTTCAACTACGTACTCCTCGATGAGAGCGAGACCGTCGAACTCGGGTGCGTCTACATCGATCCGCCCGAGAAGGCCGGCGCCGACGCCGAGGTGTCCTGGTGGGTGGTCGACAGTGCCGTGGGAGGCGAGGTGGAGCGGGCTCTCGACGCTCTCGTGCCTCAGTGGATCGCCGAGGACTGGCCCTTCGTACGGCCTCGGTTCATCGGGCGCGATCTGTCCTGGGCGGAGTGGTTGCGGCTGCCCGACGCCGGCGCGTAGCCCGTCTGGCTCGATGCCGACGGCCTGATTTCGCCCCTTGTGGCCACGCTCACAGCGTTCCCATAATCCTTCAACAGATTTTGACCGGCTCATGCCATTCAGCACAGGAGTTCTTTCTGTTTGTTTGGCATGAGCCTGACATCTCTGCGTATGTCCGCCCCCCACGGAAGGTCATCACGTTGAAGAAGCTCATCACCGCGCTCAAGAGAGCCGCGGCCGCCGGCGCCGCCGCGCTCGCGATCATCAGCCTTCAGCCCCTCTCCTCCGCGCAGGCCGCCCCCGCGCCCGTGATCGGCGGCACCCGTGCCGCGCAGGGCGAGTTCCCGTTCATGGTCCGGCTCTCCATGGGCTGTGGCGGCGCGCTCTACACGCAGCAGATCGTTCTCACCGCCGCGCACTGTGTGGGCGCCACGGGCACCAACACCAGCATCACCGCCACCGCCGGTGTCGTGGACCTCCAGTCCACCAGCGGGCGGGTCCAGGTCAAGTCCACCAAGGTGTACCGGGCCCCGGGCTACAACGGCAACGGCAAGGACTGGGCGCTCATCAAGCTCGCCACGCCGATCAACCAGGCGACGCTGAAGATCGCCACCACCACGCAGTACAACACCGGCAACTTCACCGTCGCCGGCTGGGGCGCGGCCGTCGAGGGGGGCGCGCAGCAGCGCTACATGCTGAAGGCCACGGTGCCGTTCATCAGCGACGCCACTTGCAAGGCGTACGGCGGGCTCTACACCGGGCTCGTCGCCGGGGACGAGATCTGCGCCGGGTTCGCGGCGGGCGGGGTCGACACCTGTCAGGGGGACTCCGGTGGTCCGATGTTCCGTAAGGACAACGCCGGTGCGTTCATTCAGGTGGGGATCGTGAGCTGGGGTGACGGGTGCGCTCAGCCCAACGCGCCTGGTGTCTACTCCGAGGTTTCGACCTTCGCCTCGGCCATTGCCTCGGCGGCGGCGACGCTCTGACGCGTGGCTTCACCGCAGTCTGTACGACGTCCACGGGCCCGGCGCTCTCAGCGCCGGGCCCGTGCGTGTGGCCGCCGGGGGGGGGTGATTCGCCCCCGCCGCCCCTACCCGTCCCTCCCCCAGAGGGGGGACCCCCATCGGGGGCTCCGCCCCCGAACCCCCGCTCCTCAAACGCCGGAGGGG